>JAUXWL010000083.1 GCA_030680155.1 Anaerolineales bacterium | reverse complement strand
TTCAGACATCATCCTGACCTGCACCTTCGGCGGGACTCGCATGCGCATGAAGGACTCGAAGTATCAGGATCGCACACCCGAAGTCAACATGCGCGCGGCGGAGATCGCCCGCAAAGCCGCTTCGTTGAATAACGGACTGGTCGCTGGCTCAATGGGACCTGTCGGTGCGATCATTAAGCCGTATGGTCCGCTGGAGTTTGAAGATGTGAAAGCGACCTTTGCGGAGCAGGCAAAAGCGCTCGCTGAAGGCGGCGTGGATTTGCTGGTGATCGAAACCATGTTTGCAGTGGAAGAGGCAACCGCCGCATTTGAGGGCGCGCGCTCCGTGACGGATTTGCCCATCGTAGTTTCATTCAGTTACGACAGAGGCACGCGCTCGATGATGGGCGTCAGGCCGAAAGATGTCATCAAGAAATACAGTGAAATGGGCGCGGCGATGATCGGCGCGAACTGCGGCACAACACTTGATAATATGGAAGCCGTTGTAAAAGAATATCAGGCAGCCAAACCAGATATGCCATTGTGGGTCAAGCCGAATGCGGGCGTCCCACACATGGATTTGGAAACCGAACAAGGCGTGTACGATATGGGTCCCGAAGACATGGCGAATTATTCCAAAAAGTATGTGGAGTTAGGCGCGAAGGTCGTCGGCGGGTGCTGTGGGAATACGGCTGAACATATTGCCGCGATTGTGAAGGCGGTGAAGAGCCAGTAGTCAGTGAACAGTAAGCAGTGAACAGTGGGTAGTGGGCAGTGAGCAGTGGGCAGTGAGATAGTGGGGAGTGAGCAGTGAGCAGTAATCAGTGAGCAGTGGGCAGTGAGCAGTGGGTAGTGAGCAGTGGTCAGTGAGCAGTGGGCAGTGAGCAGTGGGCAGTGAGCAGTGAGCAGTGGGTAGTGAGCAGTGGGCAGTGAGCAGTGGGCAGTGAGCAGTGGGCAGTGAGCAGTGGGCAGTGAGCAGTGGGCAGTGGGTTGTGGGCAGTGGGCAGTGAGCAGTGGGTTGTTACGGATTGCGAGTTACGGAATACGTGATTCGTAATCCGTAATCCGTAATTCGTAAATGGAGGCCCTGATGCGTGATGAGATTTTGAAGTTGTTGAACGGCGAGAAAATTTCTTCAACGCCTGCGTTCAGCGGGTTGATTCACATCACAGCAGAGGGGTTGGCAGGCGAGGGACTTTCGTTCAACGAAATTCACACGGATGCACAGAAGATGGCGCGGGCGGCGGCGAGCACGTTCAAATTGACGGGGATGCCCTCCGCGACACTGCCGTTGGATCTGTGTGCGCCTGCTGAGGCGTTGGGCGCGGAGTTGCGCTATTATCCCGATGACGAGTTTCGTTTTCCGCAGGTGGGCAAGGTAAAGTTTGAGAGTACAAAAGAAATCAGTGAAATCGTGAATGGGGAGTGGGAAGGCGGAAGAGCAAAACTGATTTGCGATGCCATGCAGTTGGTGAAGCAGGACGCTGGAAATGACCTTGTCATTTCGGGGATGCTGCCTGGTCCGTTCACACTGTTGTTGTATGTGTGCCGTCCCAAAAATGTTTTTATCGAAATCAAGAAAGACCCAAACTCTGTTTTACAAGCCCTCTTTCATCTTTCCTCTTTCCTGTCTAAAATTGGTCATGCCTACCTCAACGCAGGCGCAGACTTTATCACCATCCATGAGATGGGCGGCTCGCCAGGATTTATCGGACCGAAGCCGTTCGAGAGTCACATTTTGCCTGCGCTTCAAAAACTGACCCTTCAACTTCGCTCAGGGCAGGCTCTGCCCTGTCCCATTGTGCTTTCAGTCTGCGGGAAAACGGACTCTGCCATGAGTCTGCTGGCGCAGTCTGGCGCGGATGCGGTCTCAGTCGATCAGTTGAATGACTTGCAGGCTTCGCGTGCGGCGTTGAAGGATGTGATGCTGTTCGGGAATATTGATCCCGTGGGGACGCTGTATCAGGGTGATGAAGGCTCGGTTGCAGAGGCAGTGCAAAGGTCGAAAGAGGCGGGGGTGGATGCAGTCTGGCCCGGCTGTGACCTTGTCCCGCAGACGTCCATCCAAAATATCCAAATGATGACAGGCGGTTAATTCCCGCCAATTTTTTTTATCCCTGCTATTGGCGATTCCATGCGGCGTATGTAAAGGGATGATCGAATTCTTTCAAAGTGGAAGACCTGGGCAGGCTCGTGTTCAAGGGAAAGAATCAGGCGGTGAACGTGTTCGCGGCGCTGGAGGGGTAGGATGTTGTTTTTCTGTGGGGTTTTTCCGGCATTGCTAATCCTCCATGGCATATGCTAGAATCAATAAATCAGTTCAGCCCATTTTAACCCGTCGCAGCCTATATTCCTATATTGTTTTAGGGGTTTA
>JAUXWL010000077.1 GCA_030680155.1 Anaerolineales bacterium | reverse complement strand
CGGTTCCCACACACATTTATGTCAACACTTACCTGTCGGTACTTCGGAGCTTTTTTATGTCAGGGATGTGCTGTCGGTTCGCACCCTGGATTACTCGTAATCGTCGTCTGGCAAGAGACTATGAAAGACTCGCAGAAACAGGTGAACGCGGCATTGGACAATTCGTTGACTACTTGATATGGAGAATTCGCACGGTAATAATCAGTGGATAGATCAACGGGCAATTTGGTTGCCAACACCTGTCCGCGGATGGCGGATGGCTGAATATTTGGAATGGACGGTGTATCGTGCGGAGCGTCAATATCGAGGTTGAGAGAAACGTAAAGAGGCGGCGAAACAGGTTCAGGGTCCAAAGGTGAAGCGCCTGCCACTTCAATAGTCCCGCGCATCCGCCAGTGATTGAGTCCACACCAGCGTGTGCAATAAAAGGTGTAAATCCCAGGTGTATCAAAGGTAAGCGAAATTTCAGTTACTTTGCCGGGTATTACATCCATACTCGCCATATCCATTTGACCGACCGCGAATCCATGCACCACATCGTCAGACGTGAGTTTCAGGTGCAGCGGCTGTCCTGCATTCGCCTGGATAACATCGGGACTCCAGCCGCCATTTTCCGCCATTCGTGCGTGGACTAACGGAGTGCGAGTCCAAAAGACCAATGGCGCACCAATCGCAAAGACAATTCCTGCGATGATAAGGATGCGGGAAAGAAGTTCGGAATATTTCATAGCAGTAACCAAAGCATGATCGAGGTAACGAGGAAACAATATACAATGACGGGGATTGGAGAGACACCCGCCTCAATCGCGGACTTTTGGGCTGTTCGCGCCGACCAGACCAATCCTCCGACCAGCGCCAAGGTTTGGGCGGGTGCGAGAATGGACGTGAGCATCGGCTGCCAAACAGCGTTGGCTGTGCCGAACAGATTCCAGCCTAATCCCAGCGGATCGGAGATGGCGGCGAGGATGTAGGATGCGTTGGTCAGAATAAAGGAAAGGCTGAACGCGACCCAGAACATCAAACCCAAAGGGATAAGCGCTGTGGAAAGGGATGCAAAGACCCTCGCCCCTGCCCCTCTCCCAGCGGGAGAGGGGTGTCCGAAGGACGGGGTGAGGGAAATCATCAACCAAAAGAAGCCTGGGAGTATGCCGAAAATAATTGCAAGAAACGCAACTGCATAAACAAACCATGCATTTGTGCCGACATTGTACGCCGCATCCTTGAACAAGCCCCACGGACCGAGCAGGACGCCTGCGTAGATCATCGCCGAGCCAAGCATAATGAAGGCTTTGAAGGCTTCATCCATCCTTGTGGTCGGTTTGGCGAGGTCGGCGGAGAAGGGACGCAGGTTGACGGCGATGTTATCGTGCGGGCAGGTGCGGATACATTCCATGCACAGACCACAGTAGGTGTTCCTGGTCAGCCCGCCGGGGAAGACATCCCACGGGCAGCCATATCCAGCAGATGAACCGTTACCCCCTACGGGGATTCGATAACAAGGCTTG
>JAUXWL010000075.1 GCA_030680155.1 Anaerolineales bacterium | reverse complement strand
TTGACCTTTCCTCGACGGAATCGGCAAGAGTACCATCTGGCGCAGGGGCAATCCTAAAAAAGCCTTGCGGCGTTGCGTCTTTGCGTTAAGGTTTGGCATCTTTGCCTTCTACACAATTTTAGATTTGGAATTGCTGTTTTTCATTTTGCTTTCACGTTCCATTCATTCCATTCGAATCTGTAATGGAAGATGGATGACAACCCGTTTGTATTTCCAGATGGTTTTGCGATAAACTTCGAGCGAAATGCCCCTCACCCGCATCCTCCGCACCAAGTTAATTCCCCCGCCCCGCAACGCACGCACGCTGACCCGTCCGCGTGTGAGCGAGATTCTCAAACAGGCGTTTGACTACCGCCTCACTATTTTGCAGGCGGAAGCGGGTTTCGGCAAAAGCACCGCGCTCGCGGAGTTTGCAGGGGAGCATCAGCCCATTATCTGGTATCAAGCCAACGTCGAAGACAACGACCCGCTGGTCTTCCTCCTGCAATTGTGCCATGCGCTGCAACATACCCTGCCGACAGTCACCAGCCTGCCGACCGTATTTCTGGAAACGTGGGATGGCGCACAGGGACCGCTCCCGTGGCGCGGTATTCTCGATCAGGTCATTAATGCTCTCGCAGATTCAGTTGTCCCGCCGACGTTGCTCATCCTTGATGACGCGCACCTGCTGACCGAGAGCGGCGAACTCCCGCATATTTTGGATCGCCTCATCGGGCTTGCGCCCGTTCATTTTCACATTCTACTTTCAGGTCGCCCCACCATTACACTGCCGACGCTTACTCGTTGGCGGGCACAGGGCGAAGCGCTTCTGCTCGATCAATCCACGCTGACATTTACCAAAAACGAAATTGGCTCATTATTCGGCACGCGCTACGGACTCGAACTGACCAGCGAAGAACTCGACTCCCTGCTCGAATACACCGAAGGCTGGGCAATTGGGCTTCAGCTTATCTGGCAAAGCATCCGTTCACAATCACCGCTCACGCTTGAGTTTCCGCTGCGCTGGCAGGCCGACTCGCTCGAAACTCTGTTCGACATGCTCGCACATGAAGTCTTCGAACGCCAGCCCGCGGATGTGCGCGAGTTCCTGCTTATCACCGCCATCCTGCGCGACCTGCATCCCGAAGTCTGCGATGCGTTGCGAAAATCTGCGGGGTATCCAGCCGGGGATTCATCGTCCATGCTGGCGTATCTTCGTCGGCAGGATCTCTTCGTGGCGGAGACCACCGAAGGCAGCCTGCGCTACCACCATATCTTCCACAATTTTCTGCGCCAGCAATCACCGCCCGAAAAACGCATGGGCTGGCATCACGCGGCCGCCCACTATTTCATCTCCCACAAAAATCCAGAGGATGCGATCCATCACCTGATCGAAGCCAAAGCCTGGGACGACGTAGCCGACCTGCTCGACACTTACGCCCCCACGCTTCTTTCCACGGGACGGCTGGATACACTCGCGAATTACATTGACTCACTCCCAAGCCTTTCCCTGCACCAGCATCCTGTGCTGATGTTCACCCTCGGCGAACTGGCGCGCATGCACAGCCGCTTTGACGAAGCCCAGGGCTGGTACAAGCAAGCCGAAGTCACCTGGCGCACCCGTGGACAACAGGACGGCATCGCCCGCGCCCTGCGTGGACAAGCCCGCGTCTATCTCGATACGGTCAACCCGTCACAAGCCGAAAAACTTCTCGAAGAAGCCATCCGCCTCAGCGACGGTTTCGAAGACCGCGAGGCGCAAGTCCGTCTGTTTGAATTGCTCGCAGAAAACAAACTCAACTCAGGGCACGTCGAAGAAGCGGAACGCCTGCGTCAACGCGCGGAGGAACTGCATGCCGAAGGCCCATCCAATGACCAGTTGTGGTTCCGCGTGCTCCTGCGAACAGGTCGCCTGGAGGAAGCCAGAAGGGGACTGGAAGAACTCGCCGAAGCCGAAAACCGCGAACCTGTCCAAACGCCGCGCGCGCACCGCGAGACAAAGTTGTTGCTTTCCCTCATTTATTCATTCATGGGCATCAGCCAGC
>JAUXWL010000071.1 GCA_030680155.1 Anaerolineales bacterium | reverse complement strand
GCCCGCCCCGCAGGTGACAGTCACTTCGGAGGTGGCTGCCACCTTGCCACCGTCCACCGCGGCAGATACCCCAACTCCCGTCCCTTCTCCCACTGTCACCTTTACCCTAACCCCTGTCGGATTTACCCTAGACCAGCTAGCAAATATGTCCAGCGAAGACAAGATCGCCGTGACACCGGACTACGAAGGCTTCAATAAAGAAGTAAGTGTGGTAAAAAATAACATAGTAATTTATAGAGATGAAAACGGAAATGCTATAAAAGTATTTGATTTAATAACAACCCAAGAACTCACCCTCTCAGAAGCAGGGATTATCGAGCTGGATATGACTGATGGTACAAAATGGGAAATGCAATTATTTACAGATAGTGAAGAAGCATTGGAATTTGTAGCAGAAAACACTAAATGGTTTGAGGGTGATCGACGCGAAGTTGGATTAAAACTGAAACAAGATGGAAAACTAGAGGGGTTAATTCAGAAGAATAAGGCGGTTAGAAACATCAAGATAAAGTCAGGTATGGGGGACTTTCCACCGTTTGATGAAAGTGATCGTTTTTTTCTAATGTTTACATGGGAAGGTCCAAATGGTGGATTAATCCTTAGTTATTTTGTTGACGAAAGCGGAGATTTCAACGCCATATTTTTAGATGACCCAGATATATTAAGCAGAGGTGCTCTAATGAATGAGATCAGACAGACAAAGTTTATAATTCCTGAGAATTAAAATTATTGTTAAAATTATTGGGGAGTATTGACATACCATACGAACTCATGCTGAAATAGATGTATGTTTGTTCGTACTATAAAAATAATCCTCATAGTTTTATTACCATTATCTATATTTACTTCGTTATTATATTTTAGTTGGGGTGGTAAAGATTATTTGGAAGCAAAAAAGTCTATAGCCAGACTTTCAGACGAACAGAAATCATATTCAAAAGCTCTGTTTGAAAACTATAACGAATATCTTTATAGCGGTATTTTGATGGGCACTGTCAAAATCTGGAACCAAGGTGTATGGGTTTGGGGAGCAAAAGGTCCGCGCTTTTTTCGTTCCGATGAACATACTGTATATTCTTATTTTCAAGTATGCACCCCTGAAATACTTCAAGACCTAAAAAATGGAAATTCTATAAAACCTATTAGAAATATTTATACTGATATAGCAAAATGGTCAAATAAAGTAAGGGTTGGAGAATATATTACAGTCACAACAGCCAGTTCAATTAGCGGTGGAAATTTAGGTAGACTTAGAGAAGCGCTAGTTCATGATTGGTGGATTTTTGATCCTAATAAAGAAATATTATCACAATGCAAAAAATAACTGTTTTTATTTTATCGTTCGTATTGTTTTTAGGTTTTTTTGTCTACCCTGTGAAAGCTCAAATTCTATGTGCTAATTGGGTGTGTAACCCTCCAAGAAGTTGTCTTGGTGATGATGGTAATCTTGGTTGGTGTAATGATTGTTATTGCAATGACACTGGAAGTGGGAGTTGTAATCCTCCTATTAGTTGTACAAGCTGTGGACCTGGAACTTATGTATGTAATAGTGGTAATGGCTGCTGCCCAGTTGGGACTGGGGGCGGGACGACGTGTCCATGTGGGCTCAATACGCAGGGGACGGGGTGTAAGTCGTGCAATACGGCTTGTTGGGATATGGCTGTGGACTGTCCGGCTGGTACAAGTAAGGGTACGACGATTGTCAATAGTCAATGTTCAATAAATAGTGAAGGGCTAAGTTATTGTCGCTATGGAACAGCACAGACAAATACTTCTGTCGGCTGTGCTTGTGACTGGCAAGAAACTGATAACTGCTGGCTAACCCCTAGTGGAGCTACAAAGTGTGCATCTGAGTGGGTATGGCGTATGCCGACCTTTGCCTCTGGGGGGACGTACTATTTTGCGATAGTCAATTATAAGGACTCGAGCTGTTGGAAAGCGAGTACGACCACCACGGCGTGTGTGACGAGTGATCCAGCCACACCAACTTTGTCTAGTCCCGCCCGCCGACGGATACAACTCCGCCACGATGTCGCTGACGATGATGTGGAAAGGGAGATAAAATTCAATGGACAGAACCAACCCGCACCGTAAAGACGCGGCGGATTATCCTATTTCCCATGTGACCTCCATCACTGGCTTGTCTGACATCCGATGATATACTTCCGATTGTGAAATTTATCACCTAAAGGAATTAATATGACCCAAGAAGATCCCCGAATTTTGGAACTGCGCAAGATGCGCGCCAAAGCATTGGAAGGCGGCGGCGAGGAGCGCATCAAGAAGCAAAAAGCCAAGGGCAAGATGACGGCGCGGGAGCGAGTGGAGTTACTGCTTGACCCAGGCACGTTCAACGAGATCGAACCTTTCATCACGCATCAGGGCGATGAAATGGGATTGTTGAAGGAAAAGTTTTACGGCGACGGGGTCATCACAGGCTATGGGCAGATCAACGGGCGAACAGTTTATTTATATTCACAGGATTTTACAATTTATGGCGGCACGTTGAGCGAGATGCAATCGCATAAGATTTGCCGCGTGATGGATCTGGCAGTGCGCAATGGCGTGCCGTTCATTTCGCTGATCGACTCAGGCGGCGCGCGCATTCAGGAAGGCGTGCGCTCGATGGGCGGCTATGCGGAAATTTTCCGACGCAACGCGCAATACTCAGGCGTGGTGCCGCAAGTGAGTGTGATGCTCGGACCATGCGCGGGCGGCGCGGCATACTCCCCTGCCCTGACCGATCTGGTCATCATGGTGGAAAAATCATCGTTCATGTTCCTGACGGGACCCGATGTCATCAAAGCGGTGACGGGCGAAGTGATCGATTCTGAATCATTGGGCGGCGCGGCGGTGCATAACTCGGTCAGCGGTGTGGCGCATTTGAGTGTAGGCAGTGAAAAAGCCGCGCTGGAGATGGCGCGTCACTTTCTTTCATACCTGCCTTCGAACAATGTTGAAAATCCGCCGTATGTGCAGACGACAGACGAACTCTCACGCATGGACGAAGACCTCAATCACATCATCCCGCTCGAAGCAAATGAGCCGTATATCATGCATCAGGTCATTGAGAAAATCGTGGACGCGGATACCTTCCTGGAAATTCAGCCCGACTGGGCGCGCAATGCCATTGTTGGGTTGGCGCGCATCGGCGGGCACAGCGTCGGCATCGTGGCGCAGGAGCCGTCCATCATGGCAGGCGTGATCGATATTGACGCCGCCGACAAAATGACCCGCTTCGTGCGCATGTGTGACTGCTTCAACATCCCGCTCGTGACCTTCGTCGATTCGCCTGGCTTCCTGCCTGGCATCGCGCAGGAACACGGCGGCATTATCCGTCACGGCGCGAAATTGCTTTATGCCTACTCCGAAGCCACCGTGCCGAAGATCTGCATCATCACCCGCAAGGCATACGGCGGCGCGTATGTCGTCATGTCGAGCAAGTATCTCGGCACCGACGTCACTTACGCGTGGCCCTCGGCGGAGATCGCTGTGCTCGGCGCAGAAGGCGCGGCAAATATTTTGTTCAAGAAACAAATCGAAACGGCTGAAAATCCCGCCGAAGAGCGCAAGAAACTTGCCAGCGAATATCGCGAGAAATTTAATAATCCATATTACGCCGCCTCCACGGGCTATGTGGATGACATCATCGAACCGCGCGAGTCAAGACCGAAGATCATCGCATCGCTTTCGGCGCTGCGCGATAAATATGCGCCCGCTCCGCCGCGCAAGCACGGGAATATGCCTGTTTAGACGATGGACGATAGACCGTAGACCGTTTTCAGTCCACCGTCCACGGTCTACGGTCAACAAAAACAACCATGACTACAAACCTAATTCTCTCATTACAAATCACCGCCCTTGGCATGGGACTGGTCTTTGGCGCGATTCTTTTACTGTGGTTGATGATGGTGATCTTGACCGCCGTCACTGCGGAGAAGGAATCCGCCTCAGACTCACTTGAAGTTGATTCGGTTGACCCAAGCCTTACCCTCACCCCTAGCGCCCTCACCCCTAGCCCCTCTCCCAGAGGGAGAGGGGAGGAACTGGAGCGGGTGGCTTTGCTTGCGGTTGCGATGGCGCTCGCAGAGCAGGGGGGATCATCCGCGCGCCCGCTGGAAGAACCGCCCACCGCGCTTGTGTCCGCATGGCAGTTGGGGATGCGTACACGGCAAATGTCTGAAAAAGGGACGATGAAACGGCGCTAGATTCCGGAGTGCGGACTTCAGTCCGCTAACACATAATGGCGGACTGAAGTCCGCAGTCCGAGGAATTTTATGAAACAAAAACTCACAGTCAACAACCAAACCCACGAAGTGGAAATTGAGAATATCAACGCGCGCCCCATCATTGTGCATGTGGATGGGCAGCGGTTTGAGGTCATGCCTGAGAAACAGGATCAAGTTGAAACAAGAAAAGAAGCGGGCGTGAGAACGGAGAGCAAATCGTTTAATCCGCATCCTGCTCCTGTCCCTGCGCCATCTCCCAATCTCGCCATGAGCGGCAATGCGTTGACCGCGCCCCTGCCTGGGACGGTCATCAATGTGTTTGTGAAGGCGGGCGAGAAAGTGGAGGCGGGCCATGTGGTGCTGATTATCGAAGCGATGAAGATGAAGAACAGCATCCGCTCGACCTACAGCGGCACGATCAGCGACGTGCTGGTCAGCGAGGGGCAAAGCGTGGCGCACAAGCAGGCGTTGCTCAAGTTCGCAGATCTGGGCGAAGCCTCGTGGATGTGAATTTACGCAATACGTAATACGTATTGCGTATTGCGTAATACGTAAAGGACTCTTATGGACTTAACTTCTTTATTGCCAGAGTTACTCAAAGGCTTTTCAAACTTCACACCCGGCAACGGCGTGATGATCCTTGCAGCATTGGCTTTAATTTATCTCGCGGTGTTCAAAGAGATCGAACCTGTGCTGTTATTGCCGATCGGGTTTGGCTGTATGCTGGCCAACATTCCATTGGCTGGCATGACTGCCGCCGAAGGCATGACAAAGGTGATCTACGACGCGGGCATCAAAACGGAATTATTCCCGTTATTGATCTTTATCGGCGTCGGCGCGATGATCGATTTTTCGCCCCTGCTCGCACAGCCCAAAATGGTACTGCTCGGCGCGGCAGGGCAATTCGGAATCTTCGGCACGTTGATTTTGGCGATCGCATTGGGGTTTCCTTTGAACCAAGCCGCATCCATTGGCGTCATCGGCGCGATAGATGGACCAACCTCCATTTTCGTGGCAACCAAACTCGCGCCTGAATTGCTCGCTCCCATTGCAGTGGCGGCGTATTCGTACATGAGTTTGATTCCCATCATCCAGCCGCCGTTGATGCGGGCGTTGACCACGAAAAAAGAACGCCTGATCAAAATGGAGTACGCGCCCAAGCCCATCTCCAAACGGACGCTCATCTTCTTCCCCGTTGCGATCACGCTTGTCGTCGGTTTGCTCGTCCCTGAAGCCACGCCGCTGATCTCCATGCTCATGCTGGGGAATTTACTCAAGGTTTCAGGCGTAGTGGATCGCCTGAGCAACGCCGCACAAAACGAGATCATCAATATCGCCACATTATTTTTAGGGTTGGCAATTGGCTCCACCATGAGCGCAGTAAGTTTCCTGAATCTTGATACAGGCAAGATCATGGCGCTCGGTCTGTTTGCGTTTGGGCTCGATACGGTGGCAGGCTTGCTCTTCGGCAAACTTATGTCAGCGTTAAGCGGCGGAAAGATCAATCCGCTAATCGGCGCAGCTGGCATCTCCGCCTTCCCGATGGCGGGGCGACTCGCTGCCAAAATGGCAAACGACGAAGACCCCGATAATTTCATCCTCATGCACGCCATGGGCGCGAATACGGCAGGTCAACTGGGCAGCGTCATCGCGGGCGGAATTTTGCTCTCAGTGGTGAGTAAGATGATGGGAATGTAATTCTTGCTCCGGCGGCGTCCCCGCCGCCGAGGATGTATGCCCAGATATGGGTACGGTGTGTACGCAAAGGTTGTCAGCGGCAGTCGCTCAAGCCGCCGTCCTCGGCGGCGTTTTGCGAGGGAAACCCTGCGCCGGGGAAAGTGCCCAGAATGGGTACGGCGCAGGGAGCAAATTGCCTGACATGTTTTGCATGCAC
>JAUXWL010000070.1 GCA_030680155.1 Anaerolineales bacterium | reverse complement strand
CATGTCAGGCAATTTGCTCCCTGCGCCGTACCCATTCTGGGCACTTTCCCCGGCGCAGGGTTTCCCTCGCAAAACGCCGCCGAGGATGTATGCCCAGATATGGGTACGGCGGCTTGAGCGACTGCCGCTGACAACCTTTGCGTACACACCCGCGAACGGGTGCGCAAGCAAAGGTTGTCAACGCGGACTGCAAAATCTCCTGATCTTGCTCGAAAGTCGGGAGACTTTCGACTCCGTTCCTGACATGTTTTGCTTGCACACAAGCCCGAAGGCATTACATTTCAGTTGATACGCCCTGCTAGAATATGTCCTCATCGTCTCGTGGAACAGGCGGCGCGGAAATTAAGTCGTACACCCACACGCCGCTTTCCTTCATTGCAGAAGCAACGTCATACGGGGTGGGCTGGAATTTGTAGTTTTGCTTTTCCACAAATTCAAGGATCAATTTATGGGGTGGTCTTTCGATCTTGAAACTTTTTTGAACATGGTTCAAAAAGTATTTTGCGCTTTCCCTTGAAATTTGAAATATTAAAGCGATCTGTTCAAACGGTCTGACTTTATCCATTGTTCACTTCTTTAAACTTTCGAGGGCGCGTTTCGCCAGAGTCGCAGCAACATCCATGCGGTAGCCGGCAGATGCCCATTCGTCGGCGGCTTCGTGGTAGGCGTTCCTGGCCGCGGCTTGTGCTGAATGTATCGAGGACTCGAGACCGTCCGCTTCGGCGCCGTCCATTGCCAGCAGGGGTGTTTTGCCATAGCCGCCGAGGACGAGGCGTGTGCGTCCTGAATTCCATTGCGCGAGCGCGGCGCAGACCATTGGCTTGTCGGCGGGGGTTTTGGAGACAAATTCAAATGCTGTTTTGACATTGAGCGGAATGGCGATGGAGGTGATCAGTCCGCTGGGGCGGGTGAGGATAAATTCTCCAATATTCAAAACACGCGTGTCATCTTTCGAAGTTTGAATATCCACTTTCGCATCCATTGCCAGCAGCATCGTTGTAAACGTGGAGCGTCCGTCGCTTGCCACAAGCGTCCCCGCCACTGACGCTGTGTTGCGGATGTTGAGCGGGGCTTCGAGTTTCAAGGCGGACTTGAGGGGGTCGGGGCAACGCTCGGATTCGAGCAGGGACTGCAATGTACAGGCCGCACCGATTTGCAGTGCCTGTCCTGAGCCTGTCGAAGGGTTGCCAATGACCGAGATCGAATCCAGCCCCAGGCGTTGCAGGTCTACAACGGAGACAGAATCAGTTGTCGGCTTGGAAAGAAGCGTGCCGCCTCCAAGGGGGACGGTGTTCGGTTGAGTCAGAAGCGCAAGGGCTTCGTCAAGAGTTTGGGGTTTGTGATAGGTCGTTATCATGCTGAATCTCCGTTTCGATTATACCCAGTGTGGGCGTGGATACAGGGACGAGCAGATTATCCACGTTTAGTATCCGCGCCGCGCAACTCTCACTTTTTGGATGGCGGGCAGTAATAGTACATGCTCATTCATCTGGATACACCCTCCAGCCCAATTCGCTCAAGCGGGATTTATCGAACTGTTCTTCGGGCACGTTGATGTGCATCCCCGTCCCTTCCGCAAGCAGTTCGTTCGTCTCGGCGTCGTAAATGCCTGCCCATGCTTCGGCGATCTTGCCCTTGCTCCTGCCGACCTTCCCAACGATCTTTAGCAACTTCCCAATTGGCACATTCTTGCGATATTTCACTTCGAGCTTGCCCGTAAACATGAAACGCGGATTGTTCGGATCACTGCCCATGTGCGCGCGCCCGCTGATCTCGTCAATGATCGCCGCTACGATACCGCCATGAAGAACACCAGGGTATCCCTGAAAATGTTCGGGCGCAACATATTGTGACTCGATCACCCCAGGCTCGGTTTCGTACATATGCAAGTGCAAGCCAATTGGATTTTCCATCCCGCAAATAAAGCAATGACGTGAGTTGGGTTGTTTTATTTTTGACATGATGCGGATTATACTCTGGACATGTCCCATCCAAAAATTTTTATCACCCGCCTCATCCCGGGCCCGGGACTGGCTCTCGTCCAGAAGCATTTTCCCAACGCTGACATTTGGCCCGCTGAAATGCCCCCGACCCGTGAACAACTTCTCGCAAAAATTCGCGGCATGGACGGGCTGCTCTGTCTGCTCACCGAGCGAATTGACGCCGAACTCATGGACGCGGCTGGTCCGCAGTTGAAGGTCATCAGCAGCATGTCCGTTGGCATGGATCATATTGATATTCCCGCCGCCACTGCTCGCGGAATCCCTGTTGGCAATACGCCCGGCGTTCTGACCGATGCCACCGCCGACCAGGCGTTTGCCCTGCTGCTTGCCGCCGCGCGCCGTTTGGTCGAAGGCGTGGATTATATTCGTGATGGCAAATGGACAACCTGGCATCCGCAACTGTTGCTCGGCGCAGACTTAACCGGTGCGACGCTTGGTATCGTCGGCTTTGGGCGGATTGGCCAAGCCGTAGCCAAACGCGCGCAGGGATTCGACATGCAGGTACTCTATCACAGCCCGAATGCTGAACCCGCTTATGGCGCCCAAGCCGTTGACCTAGATACATTATTGCGCGAGTCAGATTTTGTCTCGATCAATGTCCCGCTGACTGAAAAAACAAGGCATCTGGTCAATGCAGAATTTCTTGCAAAGATGAAACCCACTGCCGTTCTGGTCAATACTGCGCGTGGCGGCGTCCTTGACCAAACTGCCTTATACAACGCCCTGAAATCAAATCAAATCTTCGCCGCCGCGCTGGACGTCACCGACCCTGAGCCGCTTCCCATGGATTCCCCGCTGTTGGAATTGAAAAACTGCATCATCGTCCCTCACCTTGGCAGCGCGAGTTACAAAACAAGGAATATGATGTCAAAACTTGCGGCTGAGAATTTGATTGCTGGGCTTAAGGGAGAGAGACTGCCGAATTGCGTGAATGTATCGGTCTATCGGTCTTAGAGATTAAATGCTCGAAAAAACAGAAACGATATGGATCAAACTGCGAGAAAAAAATGAAAGACATCATTGAAAAGATCATGGCAGACCCCATTTACAAGAAAAATATTGAATTTGGCGAGCCGAGATACGGCCACCCTGAAGGGAAGGTCAAATATCATATTGCTGATCTTGAATCGAATCTTGAGGAATTAAAAAAACAGGGAAGGATCCGAACAGAGGAAGAATACTGGAAACTCAAATTTATGATCCACGTGCATGATCTCTTCAAGGCGGACGCAGGGAAAGATACACCCACATTGCATCCCCGCAATCACGCCTTCCTTGCTTCGAAATACGCCGCCCAATTTATTGATGATACCGATCTTTTGAATATGATCCAATACCATGACGAGAACTATAAGTTATGGAAGCAATTCATTGAAACAAGGTCGTATGATCTGGAGCGATTTCAAAACCTCTTGTCAACAATCCGCAATTGGGATTTGTTCCTCCTTTTCATCATTATTGATGGCTGCACAAACGGGAAGGATCATTCAAAACTTGGGTGGTTCATTGCAGAGGTCGGTAAATATAAAACGATACGGGTTGAACCATCCTGGGTGCTGCCGCTCCGATAAAGCAGCCCGCAAATAATCCCGCCTGGAGGCTTCCTGTTTTGTCCAAACTCCTTTCTGAGGATCAGGGAGGTCGGGCTAAAGTTTCGGAAGGTTTTCTGGTGAATACCCACATCTTTTATGCCCGCTAATTCCAGAGAAGAAAGCACAAACCAACCGCGAATTACGCGGATGCGCACGGATTTTTTAAACCAATCCGTGAAAATTCGTGAAATTCGCGGCAAAATTCACTCGATTTGTGGTTTCAAATGACGCACATGGACTTGCGGGTAATCACCAGAAATTTTTTGCTTGCATAAACCCGTCTATTGTTGTACACTTTTTAAGATACATTGCAGCCTAGTAAACATTCTAAATCGCATCTCATCGTGCTTATGGAGGGCCTATGTTTCCGGCAATACGCGATCTAGTCCGGGAGGAAATTAGAAGGAAGGGGCGCCGCTCCAGCGCGCCCGATATAAGTTTTGAAGAAAAACAAGTTATTAATGACGGGGAAAGTATTTACCTGCGTGAAGGCTGGTCCTGGCTGACGGGAGTAAGCGCCTTTTACTTGTCCCTGCCTGCTACATCATGGGGAGTTGTGACCCACCCGGACGGCAGCCAGCACAGCCCACAGGGCGGTCTGTATGAGGTTCCCCCCGGAGTGTATAAACTCCAATATGTCGATCAGCACGAACGCCATGAATACACAGACCGTGTTTCCGAAGTAACCACCGATGGTGAAAAACTTACACTTTCCATGTTGCTGCATTACCGCGTAATAAATCCGCTGGTGGTTTGCCAAATTGACCGCCCGGTGGAAACGCTGATGGCAAACATCGAAACAGACCTTGCGCAATACATCCGCACCCATGCCCACAATGACATTGCAGAAAGCGGCGACACCAGGGAAGCGGGAAAAATCCATCAATTCTTTCTGGACCGCCACCTGAAACGCAATCTGCTTTCACGGGCATTCCGTATTAACAGTGTTGAGATCAAAGACTTTACCGGCGATGCCGAATATTTCAACATGCGGCGCAATCAAGCGCTTCAACAGCGGCGGGACGAGATCGCCACCGAGGAATTCAACCGCAAGCGGGAAATCGAGCGCATTCACGCTGAGCATAACCTGGAGATCGATCATCTAAAAGCTGCCGCAAAAGCGGAAATGCAGGCATTACAAGGCAGGATTTTAGACGAGACCCGTACCCGCGAAATAGAGCTGGAGCGAATTCGCAGGAAAGATGAAAGGCGGCACGAACTGCTTGTCGGCGCAATAACAACCATTCGTCAGGCAATTGAAAATGCCGGCTATTCACACGACTCCTCCGAGATCAAAAGCATCATTGACGAATTGTTGATCACCATCATGACCGACGCCCCGATTATGGATCACAAAGCAAAAGGACAGGATCAAACCGGCACGGCCAAATACGGCGAAGCAAAAGATACAACCCCGCCTCTTTCAACCGTTGAGCAAAAGATCAAAAATCTGACCAACACGCTGCGCAACCTTTTGAAATAACTCATGACCGCGCAATACTTCGATATTACACAAAACAGCGCAGGCTGGCACTCGGCTTTTGCCTTCCAGGTATTTCACCTGTTGCCGGATGATTGGCAAAAAATGCGTTGGGGCTTTAATGCCGGCGCCCTGCTTGAGGAAGCGCTGGACCGCAGCCGGCTTTTCATAGAAGCCCAATCCGTAAATGAAATGCAGTATTTTGATAAGGAACAGCCGATCCGAATACTTGTATTACGCGGGGTCAATATTCCCGGCGAGGGAGTTCGAATGATACTGATGGGGAAGATCACCTTTCCCTCGCAGAAACCCAGGATGGAACAGGCAGGGCAGGACTATGCCCGAAAAATATCATCCATATTTCCACATGATTTCATTCTCGCGCCCGCCAAAACCCAGGATGAATATTATCAACTTGCGAGAATGGATCTGTTGGAACAGAAACCGCAAATTGCCGCCATCAAACGCGGCCGTGTGCAAATCCCGCCCATGCGTCCCTATCAGTCCTTTCGCGGTATTTGGCAGGCGAGTTTACGTTCGAACGAGCAAATCTGGCGCGCCTTGTCGAACATGTCTCAAAATGTGATGTTGAATATTCTTATACAGCCCTCCTGTCTGTTTGAAAAAGATAAGGAAAGACTGCTCCACGTGCAGAACAGTGTTATCGAATCTGAAAAAAAGGATGACACCCTGCTTCCCTATCATGCCTGGCTGGAAGAGTACGTGAAGCGCCGCATATCCCCCTGGACAAAATTTTTTCAGGTGCAAATTCATACCCTGTTTTCTGAAACAATTGATGAAAACCTGCTTCGCGCCATTGGTTCGGCATCGACGCGCGACAGCGCCACCCTGCCCCTGCCAGGCTTCGAAATAACCCGGCCCGCTTCCGATGCCGAGAGAGACAAATGGGTTGAAAACATCAAAGCGCTGTCACTGTCCCATTCAAATGAGATGGATGATATTGCGGACCTTGAGGAAACCTTCTCCGTGTTTCGCTTCCCGCTTCGACACGAGTTTGGTCTGCCAGGTGTAAATTTTATCGCCCCCTCAGATGTGGCTGGATAAATCCATGGTTGAAAAAAGTAACCTGCTTCACATTCATGTCACCAGACATGCGTTGCAAGGACTATATGTCACCCTTGATGATGGGGAGGCGGGCATTATTCGCCTCCGTGAGATTTCCTGGAATGATGACGAGATCGAACTTTGGCGGGAGAATCACCCCATCGGCTGGGAGGGATACGCCTTCCCTATTCCAACCAAAAAAGGGGAGATCCGCGAACTTAGTTTACGGCTTGTCGAATATGACCCATGGGAAGATTTTTTTGACGAACTGGATGAAAAGCGCGTATTTATTGGAACCGTGATAGGGGTGTATGAATATGGCGCTTTTCTTGAAATCGAACAGGGTATTACGGGTTTGTTGCACAAATCCCAACTGCCGCAAAAAATGCAGGCTTCCGTACTGGATATATTCTGGCGCGGCGATACGGCTGCCGTCACGATCCGTGATGTGGATCATGAACAACGCAAAATCGGGTTTGGGCTTGGTCCGCCACCGAATCTTGCTGAAGAAACACTTCCAGTTGAAAGGCACATGCTGACAGGCAGCCTTGAAGCGCAGCACAACCTTGAAGATTTATTAAGATCGGAGTTCCCTCACAATCATATTTTGGTGGTGGAAGATGAGCCGCCTCAATCTGTTGCCGTATGCGGCTGGCTTCAGGATTTTGGTCAACGTGTGGACGCTCTTGCCGATGCCGAACAGGCGCTTGTATTTCTATCGAAATCTGAACCCGATATTGTATTGGTGGATGTGGGCTTGCCTGGCATGAGCGGCACAGAACTTGCCGAAATCATTTTGACCCAGTATCCGCAGGTGCGCGTTGTGAATATGACCGATTGGGCGCGGGCACATGAATCACACACGACCCTCGATAAAATTCAAGAGAAGGGCGGAAAACTGCTCTACAAACCGTTTCTGCCGGAAGATATTGCCAATCTTCTTTTATATAACAAGGACCACGGCAGTCTTTCGTCAGGGGCTGCGGCACGGAACATTCCAAAGGTGAGACCATCGAGTATTGGCTCCCGGAAGGATATTCACAGCCTGCTGGCTGTATGCAAAAAAAGATTGGGAATGGATCAGGTTTTTCTATTCTCTCTTGACCCTGCTCATCGGCGTGTTTCGATTGTAGACCGCGTCAGTGAGAGCGCGGGCAGCCGCAGCGCCGTTTCTCAATTGATTTATAGCCCCGTGCGGGATACGGCCGAAGACGGGGAATCATTCTTTATGAATGAAATTGGTGAAAAAGACCATAAACGCTTTCAGCATTTTTTGGAATTTGCACCGATGACCATTGCCTGTATCGGCGTGCCGGTGCCTGTCAGGTCTACTTTTAAATATGCCCTTTTTGTCATGGATCGACATGCAAAGGAATTTGGCGATGGAATAAAAATGTATATGGAGGGCATGGCGTTGGCGCTTGGAGCTGCGCTTGACCAGATCACATTGAAGGAACAATCGGCGCTTCTTCAGCGTTCCGCCTTGATCGGTAATCTAACCAGCGGCATGATCCATGAAGTCAATAATCTGGTTGCGCCGTTGCAATACGAGGCTAACCATCTGCGTAGAAGCCTGGCCCGGGCGGGCAAGGAAACTGTCCCCGATCATGAAGCGATCAAAGCCGAAGTTACAAGCATTGAACGCGATATCCGCCAGATCATCAGCACAGTCAAGACATTTGGCCGCATTGCCAAGAAGCCCCAGACCGAAATCCTAAAGGTGGATGAGATCATCGACGACACGATCACCTTGCTGACCAATCTTAGCAAACGGGCGAAGACGAAGATCTACTTTACCTCCCCGGATCGAATGATCATTGTGAGAAACCAGGCTGTCCTGCTGGAGCAGATCATATTGAACATATCCTTGAATGCGATACAACAGATATCCGAGCATCGCCTTGATGGCGGAGGTCATATTCGGATTAAGGTGGAACTTCTTGAAGAAGCGGGTGAGGACGCCATTTGCCGTATTCTTATTCAGGATAATGGTCCCGGGATACATACCGCGCTCTGGGAAAAGATCTTCGAGATGGGATACTCCACTCGTGAAGATGGAAGCGGGATCGGGCTGTTTGTATCGCGTAATTTGATGGAAGAGATCGGCGGCAGGGTTTTCGTAGCCGATAGCCGCATCCTGTCCGGGTCGACATTTGCTGTGGAATTTCCAGTTCATTTCTAAAGGCGCATTATGAATTACATCTTGATCATCGATGACAATGAACGATTTGCCATAACCTTGAAACAGGATATTTGCGAATTTGAAGATTATGAAACGGGTCGGGTGGAAATTACCTGTTCTCCGCGCGAGGCGATCTCGCTGGCAAGGCGGGCTGTAGAGGCTCAACAACCTTTTAATGTTTTTTTGCTCGATCAAAATCTGGATGCGGATATGGACGGAATCCAGACAATGAGGGAGCTTCTGGATATCTATCCGGAAGCGGATACGATTATTTTTACGGGATACGATACGACGGAAGACGGTTTGCGGGCGTATGAAGCAGGCGCTTCACGTTACCTGCCCAAGCCATTTGAGCCCAAGGAACTGGAATTCGTGTTAAAAGAACTGGCTCGCTCCCGTAAAGTCAGGGTCAATGAAGCCAGGCAGCAGCGCCAGTTCAGGGTCGCGACGGAGATTGCGGAAGCGGTAGGTGCGAATCTGGAACTGGAATTCACCATGACCGCCATCCTTCAAACGCTGATGGATGTTTTTGATAAAACCCGCTTGTGTGTTTTACTTTATTATGAAGAGGAAAATGCCCTGCGTTTTGCTCCGGCGACGTTAAGATATTACCAAATCGATAATCCCCAGTTTATGGGGCAGGATACCTTTCCGTTGGGCGGCAGGACAATTGTATGCCGTGTGGCGAATAAAACGCTTTTTACACAAGGAATGGAGATCGAAAATATTGGTAATGTTGTTGATGATGACGCGTATCTCGATTTGAACCCCGGTACCAAATCGGAATGTTGCGTGAGCCTGCTTAACACGTCCCATGAACTGCTTGGGATACTGGCATTGGAACGCAGCAGGGTTAATGGATTTGAAGAAGGCGATCTGGCATTGATACGCATGGCAGCCCGGCATATTGGGCTGGCAATTGAACGAGCGCGGCAAAGCGAGATGCTTGAGACAAAATCCTTTGTTTCTGCGCAAACTTCGTGGGCGGTGAACATTGCTCATGAGATCAATAGTGAAGTCGGCAAGATCGCCAATTGGGCATATCTTATTCAGCGGGGCGCCCCCGAAAATTCTGCGATTACAGAATATGCCAAAAATATAGAAGAAAGCGCCTATCAATTATCCGCCGCAAATCCCTGGACTTCCAAACCCCCGAAAAGTGTTGACGTTGACGAGGTGATTTTTAAATACATTGAAAAACTCCGCTCGCAAAAGGGGGAAGAGATCGAGTTGGAGTATCAGCTGGGAGCAGGCGGGAAGAGGGTTGTGATTAAACCTGTGCAGTTCCAGTTCGTCGTAAAGCAAATGGTCAATAATGCAATTCAGGCAATGAGAAAAACGGAGAAAAAAAAGATCATTGTTTCGACAAGAGTTCTGGAAAGTAATTTCATTGAAATCCGATTTCAGGATTTTGGAGATGGAATTGAAATGCATAACCGCGCCCTGCTTTTCCGAAAACCCTACACCACCAAGGAGAAGGGCGGATACGGATTGCTGCTTGCCCACCAAATGCTCGAAGAGATGCTGGGCAGGATATCATTGGAGCCATACCAACCTGGGGAAGGCGCTGCATTTTTGATACGCCTTCCAATCGATGCGCCTGCGTAGAAATGGATATCGAACCATGTATGCTGATTTATCCACCCTGATGAAGATCAAACCGCGTATTTTGTTCGTGGAGAATGACCCTGCTGCCAGAGTCTCCTATCAAGCGTTGTTGATGGAGTGGGGTTATGAACCGGTGCTGGCGATGGGAAGAGGCAACGCCCTGCGGGATCATGCATGCGCGCAAGCACGGGAAAAACGCTGCTCGCTTGCCTTGATCGACCTGCGTTTGATGGATAATGACGACGAGACAGACATCAGCGGATTAACCCTTGCAAAAGACCTGCGTGCAGATCACCCCCTTATCGTACCGATTATTTTGAGTGGATATGAAAGTGTGCAGGTTCTGCGGATATTGAAAGACCGTCCGGATATTCCGTTTATTGGCAAACAGGATCGCCGCAGTGACATTCAAGAGAAGCTGGACAAAGTGGCGGCTCAAATTTGTGCGGCAAAGCGAAACATCGAATTCCTTCAAACAGATGTGCTGGCTGACTTTATGCAATCCGAATTTGTGGGTGGCATGGAAGGCTATCAGGATCAGATCATTAATGTGCTGGCTTGCATGTTCCCGGAAGCAAAAACGCTTAGATTTGAACGGTTGCTGACCTCGAAAGATGCTGTATCCTCTGTTGC
This sequence comes from Anaerolineales bacterium, assembly GCA_030680155.1. Classification (GTDB taxonomy): domain Bacteria; phylum Chloroflexota; class Anaerolineae; order Anaerolineales; family Villigracilaceae; genus Villigracilis. The sequence goes on along the minus strand of JAUXWL010000070.1, from coordinate 10,837 downwards.
CCGCCCCAATTCCATTGTGTTGAAAGTATTTGAAGACGGCTTGGAAGCCTGTGTTGTAAAGCTGGCAAGGGTTGAAAAAATCAAAAAGGAGGCAGCAAATTTCCGAAAGTACATATTAAGAAAACTTACCGGAAATTTCAACCCGCAGCAAATAGGAAAAGAAGCCTTGTCGTGGGAGATTGGCGGCATTGCCTACACCTTTGAAGGCGGCAAAAACGCAAGAACGTTTACGAGTTACCATAAAGAACAAAACCTCACCAATATCCGGGATGTCTTGTCCTGCTTTTTCCTTGAAACGTGGGGGAAATATTACAAACCATCCGGCGGAAAATATGACACACCTCCAACGGAGATACAAGGCACATCCTTGTATGCCCTTTACTCAAAAACATGGGGGGAAGATTGGTATAAAAAATGCGCAAAGGAAATATCGGCGCAGACCCTAAGGCAGATCGAGCCGACCCTGCAAAAGTACAATCTTCCTCAGCCGATTGAATGGATAAGGCAAAAACTCTCCAATGGAAACCTCGAATTTTCCCCGGTGAATAGTATTCTTTCCGCTGTTACTCATGGCGATCTGCATGGCGATAATTTGCTGGTGGATGACAGGAAGAATATTTGGGTGGTGGATTTCGAACGGTGTGGTGAGGGACACGCCCTTCAGGATTTTATTGAGTTGGAGGCGGATATCGTCAATCGCCTGCATGGATATGACATCATCCAGCCTTCTTATTTCAAGATGTGCCTGAACTTGTTGAGTCAAGTAACGATCAGTGAGCTTGGCGAAGCCGATACGGTATCGGCGGATGCGCAAATCGATAAGGCGCTGAAAACCATCAGTGTCATCCGCAAACTTGCCGCTGAATGTTTTTCCAAAATCAATCCCCGGGAATATTTACTGGGGCTGATGTTCAATATGCTGTTTCGAGCATTTTTAGTTCACAAGGATGATCCGCAAAAAAGCGAACGTTCGCTCGTGCTTGCCGCCTTGATCTGTCACCGCCTCGATCATTGGGGGGATGCCTGATTCGCCGCCCAAGCAGTTTTCCACAAGGAGACCGAATAAAATGACTGCCATGCCCCTCAACTACCGCGAAGAAACCGTAAAAAAAATATTTGATCATATTAAAAGCGGAGAATCGTTTTACCTGATCGGCGCGCCCAGCGCCGGCAAAACGCGCCTGCTGGATTTCCTGATGGGCGACGATCCTGATGCGCACCGTTCGGGTGACAAATTTGACCGGGAACGTGTCAAGCAACAATATCTAAAGACAGAAGCTCATAAAACCTGGCTTGTGCGCCTGGACATGAACCGCATCCATCAAAGCCAGGAGGGCAGTTGGATATTTCATTTCTACCAGTTGATGCTGCACAGCATTTTGCTTGCTTCCAACAGATACAGCAATACAGAGAATGACGAAAGAATAAATGATGAATTGATGGATTTCAATGCCCAGGTGATTATTAGCAAGGATGAACTCATGGCGCATCGCGTCCTTGAAATGGCGGTGAATCGTCTATGCCAGAAATATGACCTGCGGCTGTGCTTCCTGTTCGATGAATTCGATGCGACGTATCGCAGTATGCCCCTGGATGTATTCGCTCATTTGCGCGCCATTCGTGACGCCAATAAATATTTTGTTTCATACGGCTTGTTCCTGCGCGCCCTGCCTGAAACCCTGCGGACTCCGTTACAGCACGAAGGCTTTTTTGAGTTGATTTCCAGCAGGATGATCGGCATTGGGCTCTACTCGAAACGGGATATGTATGCGATTGTCGAACAGTGGGAGAAGCGGCACGAACAGGCTCTTTCCTCAAACTACCGTGAGTGGCTATGGGAGAAAAGCGGGGGACACCCAGGCGTAGCGCATGTCTTGTTTGATTTGCTGGCAAAATTTCCGGAAGCGGCAGGGAAGTTAAAGGATATCGAATGGTTTGCGCGCCAGGAAACTGTGCGCGAGGAATTCCGAAAAATATGGGAAGGGCTGACAAAGGAAGAGCAGGCGGCGATGCAGAAGGTAAAGCAAAACAAACCAGAAGCCATCCCCCCTGCCATTGGCGCTCAACTGCTTGCCAAGGGGCTGCTCAAGTTTGTAAATTCGACTCTGGTTTTCTTTAGCCCGTTGGTTGATCGCTGGCTGTGATGATCAACTTGCATATTTTTTGACCCCACTGCAAAAAGGTCTTCAAACACAACCCGCAGGGCGCGAGGACACGAAGTACACGAAGGTTAACAAATGAAAGGCTCTTACTTGGTGTTCCTTAGTGACCTTCGTGTTTAATTGGTTTTTGCAGTGGAGTCATATTTTAGAATCCGAAATCCTTCGAGCCTTAATATTTCAGGGAATATTGCCTTGTAAATATCACAATTAGGCGACTTCACATCATATCGCCCTGTTGCTCGATGGGTTGCCAACGGACAGCCGCCTGCGCACCAGTACCTCCAGTCACAGGTTTTGCAATCCGTCTTATCTTCAAAACGCAGGTTCTGGAGTCCGGTTTTGTCATTGCGTATCGCACGGAGAGGGTCTTGGGTGTGAATATTTGCCACCGGCAGATGAATCAGCATCTGACACTTGGCAATGCGCCCATTTTGGTCAAATACCATGTAGCTCTCTCCCACATCGCACGTATGGGTATGGGCGCTATACAAATTCGAACGGTCAATAATACTTGCCAGTACATTGCGGCGGGGCAGGTCAGCTTCGATCACTTTTAGCGCTTCCCGCAAACCGTTGATCATCCGTTCGGAGTTGAATTGCATATCGCCCTGAACGGCAGACAATGTATTCTCACGGTAAAAATTGATATTGAAGGGGATATCTCGTCTTAGTATCCATTCCAGCAGATGCGGAAGCCCGTCGATGGTTCTGGCGCTTACAGTGATGGAAATGTGCGGCGTCAGTCCATTTTTCAAAGCCGTATTGATCCCTGCGGAAACTTTGGAGAACGATCCGCTTCCATCTACAAATTGACGTTGGGTGTCATGGTAGTTCCCCAGACCATCAAGCGAGACCATCAAGCGGATGTTTGATTCGGACAGCGCCTGGGCGATCTTTTCGGTCAGTACTATTCCGTTACTTAATACAATGGCGTCAAGTACTAAACCGTTATTCTGCATCTCTTTTTTTGCATATTCATGTAATTGCAAAAGAAATGGAAAACGGAGGAGTGGTTCGCCGCCTGCATATTTCAGTTTGACGCGGGTGTGGGAATGCGCTTTTGCAGAGCGGATGATTGCCGCGATCGCCGCTTGCGCTGTTTCCATGGACATGTCTTCGCGCACATGGGGAAGGTAGCAATATGCGCATCGAAGATTACATCGGTCAGTGATGTGAAGCCAGGCGGTGAGCATCTCCGATGATGCGGGTTGTGCAGCCGGGCAGGGAAACGCTTCGAGCAGTCCTTGTGAAATGAACTCGCGTATCAGAGCTTGCTCTTCGGGGGTATCGGTGGGGGAGGCTGCCAGAGGGGACTCGAATCTTCCCAGGATTGACACAGCCTCCCCGTTAAGGACGGAGGCGCCTTGTCGCGCGCGCGGCGACAGATACACATGAAAATTTCCGTCAAGGGGCAGGCGTTTTACATCGTCAGGGATATGCAATAGATGCGTATTTGTTATGGCAGGCAGGGGCGCATGGGTGGAGGAAGCGCAGGCACAATCTCCCTCTACAACAGGAGCGAAGCCGGCGGTTGTCAGCAGGCGGGGAGGATTTTTGTGCATGACGGTTTCTCCATGGATTATTTTGCCAGTTTGGTTGTTTCAAGGGTGGCTTTGAGGGTCTTTTTGGTTTTGGTGAGCGCCGCTTTTTCCGCACGGGGCAGGCGGTCTATTTTTGCCAAAAGTTTTTTGACGTAGATTAATGTTTTATCGATTCCTTCCACGCTTTCAAAAGTGTGCAGGCGCTCCTGCATACGGTCGAGGCTTTCATCGTATCTGCGTTGAAATAAACCAGGGGCTTTGTTGCGGGAAGCCCAGGCAATGGCCATTCGTTTTGTAGCTTCGAAATAATATTTGAAGGCGCTGTTATATTCGCCCTGCATGTAGGCTATATCTCCCAGCACGAGGTCCGCTTTGGCAATAAAGAATTCGATCTTTTCGCCCTGCGCCAGTTTTTGTGACTTGATCGCAAATTGCTCCGCTTTTTTGAGGTGTTCCCTTTGCTCCTTGCCTTCCAGTTGAAGCGCCATTTTGTAATAGGTGGATGCGATGTCGTCGAGAGTGTCTGCCTGGCGGCGCGGTTGACCAAGCGTGATACTGAGATCGAGCGATTCATGCAAATATTTCAATGCGCTTACCCATTGCATCTGTTCCCGATGGGCGGAGCCGATTTCGTTCAGCGCCTCAGTGAGATTATCGCGGTCGTTCAATCGCCTGAAGGTTCGCTCTGCATCTTGTAATTCGGCAATTGCGCCGTCATAGTCGTTCATGAATCGTTTCATTCTACCCAGGTTGATCCTTGCCAGTGCGCGGCCCCGGGCGCTTTTCACAATATCAAAAGCGTTATAAGCCTTTGTGAACAAATCTGCCGCCGCGGGGATGCGTCCGCCATCTTCCATGAGGATGCCAAAGGTGTTGTACCCCAGCCCAAGTTCATAGGGAATGTCAAGACTGCGGCGGATGTTTAAGCTGCGACCGACATAGGTGCGGGCGCGTTCCAAATCCCCCAGCAGGTGATAGATATATCCCATGTTGTTTAATACGCGAGCCTTGTGCTTTTTGGTTTCTGCAGCGCTAACTGGAATCTTTAATGCTTTTTTGTAATAGACCAGCGATTTCTCAAACTCGTCCTGCACCCGATATGCATATCCCCAATTGTTATAAACCTGCCCAAGCTGCTGTGCGAGATGATTTCGCTGGGGCAGTACCGATTCCTTTTTTATTAATTTCAAGTATATAGTCTCTGCCGCTTTGGCGTGTTTGATGGCTTCTTTGGGGTTTCCAGTGTAACTATCCAGCTCTACCAACTGCATGAGTGTGGTGGCGCGGAGGGCAGGGTCCACTTTGGGGCGCCTGATAAATGCATGCCAGATGGCGCCTGACTTGATGTAATCCTCCTTGCGAAAGGCGGTCAATGCGACGCGGAAATCGAATTTATCGCGCTCCGTTTTGGACAAGTCATTCTTAATGCCTTCCACTTCATTATTTAGTAATTCGCAGTAGGCAAGTTCGTTGTGATGAATGGCGCTCGCAAAACGATTTTCGTAATTCTTGAGCCCGTCTTCCAGGTCGAAACCGAGGCGGTAATGCAGCTCTTCGGCCAGTAACGCGCGTGTGCGGTCGTTCTTTGGCAGGCTTTTGCCTTTCAAAGCGGCCGGATCATCAATCGTTTCGGCGTACCAACCAAGCACGGGGAGATAGGGTTTTCCCTTTTCCCCGGAGATCTCCGCTGTCCAGACATGGTCATTGACAAGCTTGCGCATCTCATCATGAAGGTTGATCACCAATAGTCCGTCCTCGATCTCACGAAACTTGACAAAACTAAACCGCATCAATTCTTCCACCAGGGTGTCAACCGCATCAGGTGATAATTTCAGCAATTCACCCAGAAGCGACTTCTCCATTCTCCGCCATGCGAACGCCATATACAGGATCGCCATTTTTTTATGGGCGTCCAGCCGTCGCACCCAGCTCACCAATTCGGCGGCGAAGGAACCGGGCGACGTGAGAAGTTCATCCAACGTGCCCACATCATTGGACAACCAATCATAGACCAGCGCCACATAAAGCGGACGCCCCGCGGTCCGTTCATATATCTTGTGGAGCATTTCTTCGTTCATGGAGGCGGCCAGCCCCCCCTCCTGATGGAAGAATTGTTCGATCTCATCCATGCCCAGGAGGGGTAATTGATTCACCCAAACAAAGCCGCTGAATTTACTGAGGTTTAAAATTTTCCGCCCGGCGAATACGATTATGGTTTTTCGGGGCAGTCCTTCCATTTCCTGGAAGATATCCTGTTCCAAACGGTTGATATCTCCCAAAAAGTGATCCAGGACCCAATCTTCAACGCCATGCATTTCCTCGCAGGTATCGAAAAGCAGAAGGACTTTGTCTGCGTTTTTTAGGATGGTTTTGTATTCCGAGAGGAATTTTTCATAGACCTGCTCGAATTGGTCCTGCTTATCTGCGCTTGGCAGTTCTGCGAATTCTTTGATCTCAGTGTAAAAAGCGCTCCTGGGGTCAAACTTCAATTGCGCGGCGATCTTTTGTAACAAACCTATATTGGTCTGGTTGTTGGTATCGTAGAAGTCGATAATGCCAGTGGAGGTGAGCCTGCTCCCATACTCGGAGGAGGCGATCTGTTCATATTGTTCCAGGAGGCGGGTTTTTCCAATGCCCCCGTCGCCCGGGATATGCAATATCCATTCCTGTTGCTGGTTTTTAAGTATGGAATGGAATTTTTCAAGATATGTCTCCCGCCCTACAAAAATTGACTTGCTTTGTGATGGAATAAACACAAGCGACATTTCAACCTCCAGGATTACAGCAAACTATCTGTTGGGGCGCCGTATAACACCCACCCCGCCCAAAACGCATCCCCTTTATCGCGTATGGCTAAGCGTGCCTGCCGTACAGATTCCCCCAGGGTTTCCTTGGCCAGCGCATGTTTGTAGAAGGTCAATGCGAATTCACGGGACCAATCATCCCGTACAGACCATAGCGGACCAAGACATCCTTTTGCGCCGCCTTTTAACGTGGAAACTGCCACGCCCTCCATAAATTCACCACGGGGAGAGATGGCATTGTTTGTTGTGTGAGTTTGCGACGCATAACAAGCGCTCAAATAAATAAACGCCGCGCTGCTTAGCTGCCTTTCAAACTCCTCCGCCAGCCAGGGATAATCTTTCAGGATCAAACTGCTTTTTCGGGGAGCATCCTTGTCATAGCGACCATGCCCGGCAAAATGAATGAGGCGATAAGGCGTGTTGCTAAGTTTTACCGCCAGCGAATTAAGAGAGGCCTTCTCTTGAATCAATAGGTCTACCTGCCAGTTTTTTTGCCTCAATAAACCCGCGACTTCTTCCGCCTCCCGCTCTGCTTCCGGGAGATCACCTGTAGGATTTCCGATGACCAATGCGTACATATCTTCGTTTTTCATCTTTGGATGCAATGTAACTTTTTCCTTGATCTGCGGTATTCGCGCAATCGGGTGGCGCAGGCAGAGAAAATCCTCTCCATCATGGAAAAGTTCCCAGGGAATATCGCTGTTATTTGCGACCAATTGAAAATTAGCTTGTTTGTATCTTGCAATAAAATCCCGCGCTTCCCGTGGAATATAAGCGTTATAAGATGCCGTGCCGATTTCTTTGGGGCTCTCCTGCCAGTCCTTCCAGCTATAAAACTGGTGAGTATAGATCCTGTCCGATGCATACATGGATTGCCCGGTCTCTCCCGAAAGATGCCAGGAGGTGTAGTATTCGGATGGGGAGTTGAACACGCTCATCAAATGAATACTGTCATGCCGTTTTGAGGAACTTGAGTATTCTTCAATAATATTGGAAAGACGGCTGGCATCGCTGGCGCTCAAAAGCTCCAGCAATTCCACATCAGATTCCAGCAGCAGCCTTAATTCGACCAGTTTTTGCCAGTCACCGTCCTGGTTTGGGTCGAAGCGTTTGATCTGTTGCTGCAATTCCTTTTTTGTGTGCTCATTGATGTCTTTATGCGTCAATGCCGCAATGACCGCTGTGTGAAATAATATTTCCTTCACAACGGATGGGTCAAGGCTGTCAACGCCAATGTAGAGTTCCCTGGTCTTAAGGTGGAGATGAATCACTTCCTCGGTGCGGAGAATGGACAACACCTTCTGAAGCAATTTTCGCAGGGAATGCTCCACTTCATAGGCGTTTGAGGTCATCACAACAAGGTTCAAGGGTGGATTGCGCAGTTCCATGATCTTGCGGATGTACCAGGAAGAGTCAGCGGAGCGTAATTCATCCGGGACATCGTCCAGTGTGTTGATCAGGCGTTTCAGGGTATCGGGCCTGAACCAGCGGGGAATGGCGGCAACCTCGATGAACTTTCGTATCCAATCTTCCGCATTCATGAGAATGTGACGGCGGATGACCTCCTCGTATAACTTCTCGGCTAACTCCATGCGGTGCTCTTCAACTGCATCCGCCTTGATCCCAAGACGATCCAATTCATAGACGATCATCTCCGTACTGTAGGGATGTCCATTGGACAGGTTGTAGATGAATTTTGCAGCAGGCCGATAATAACTATCGGGCGATAGGGCATCCACGTGGTCTTCCGTGATCTCAAACGTAAATGGATCGACCAGATAGGCGGACGCGCCCCGCTTGAAATAGGCAGGCCAGTTGCTTTCACGAATACGGCTTCCCCGGCCTGCCAAAACCAGAATGGCGCCCGGGGTCGCCTCCGCTTCCAGAAAGAGGCGCAGAAAATCCGAACCCAGCCAGTTGAACAGATCCTGTGGGCAGTATTCGATCTTATCGAGCAGCAGGATGAAGGGGGCGCGAATCCGTATTTGTATCTCGACCAGAATTCCGACAAATTCTTTTATCAATGCGGAGAGATCAATATCCCGCCCCTGTCCCCGTTGAATATTCTCCAATATGGAACTCGCAGAGCTTGCAAGAGACGCAATCTCGTGCCTCTTGCTCAACTGCTCGCAAATGGACCGCAGGAACTCGGAGATCAGCCCGACCTGATCGTCAGACTTCCACCATGTATAAGATGTTTCAACTACTGTATAGGGCAGTTGCCTGGCTTCGCAAAGTTCCTTGACCACATTTAGAATACGGGTTTTTCCGATACCCTCAATCCCATAAAATTCCATTGCGGCTAAAGGCAGCGCCGTACCTGTGTGAAGTTTTCCCGCTTCGATTTTGGATAGGAGATCTTCCGTCAACCTTCGCTGGTGTTCACGGTCAATTGGTTTTTCAGTTGTTGGGTAGTTTGACATTTGTTTCCGCTGTGCCTTTCGGTCAGGAGGAACCTCACCTGTATTTCTTCAACAACCCCGCCAGGGAACGGCGCAGGCAGGCTTCTTCTGGAGTGTTCAACAAAACCCTGTTTCTGAAACAAATGTAACGATATAAAGTTGTGTGCAAGAATATCAGCCATTAAAGTTTGATACCCAAAATCAGGCGATACTGCAAGGATTAAGTCCAGTATCTTTGCCCCGATGCCTTGATGCCTATATTTGGGCAGCAACACGATACCGATAATTCCCACTTCCCGCTTGTGTTGCCCTGCGGGAAACAACCTTCCAAATCCCACAATTTCATCTTCTTTTTTTACAACAATAAGCAAATACCCGCTGCGGATATTTGAACCTTTTGCCAGCAATAATTCCCAATCTGGCGAGGGTTCATACCTTTCTGTTTGCAGGAAAACCCTTTCCGCAGCAACTTGATCGATGACCCGAATAACCTGATCTCGCTCGTGTTCACGATAGCAACGATATGTAATCATTATAGCAAAATCGAAAACTCAAATTCAAGCGGGAATTTTCAAACGATTATCCGCAAATCCGTCACGTCAAAGGCAGGAACATTTTGCCGCGAATTTCCCTGAATTAGAGGAGACAAAAGATGTGGGTAATTACCAGGGAATTCTGACAAAATCCAGCCGATTTTCATTACATTCATTGTACTCTTTAAGCGGGCGTTTCTTAAGTGCAATTCATCTTAACTGCTCAGCCCTCACCCTCCGCCCTCCCCCGGTGGGGGAGGGGACTTGATCATTCGCCCTCACCCCAACCCCTCTCCCGCCGGGAGAGGGGTTGGGGTGAGGGGAAAGGGCGCAATTCGCCACTGGCTGAGCAATTACAATTAGACTTTACCGGAAACAAGAAATGTGCTGAGTAGCGAGGATGAACTTTCCATCTTGGTCAGACAGTCAAACGGAAATCCAGACGCCAATTATGCAAGCCGCAAGCAGTTTCCATGATTAAATCTTCAAAGCCTTCGCGGAAATTGCGATAAACGGCATGGACAATGCCAAACACTTTGACGCCGCCAATACTATGCTCGACGCCAATGCGTTCTTTGGATATCTCTTGGTTGTTCTGTTTTTGTTCTGCGGTCAGTTCCTTTCCTTTTGGTTTTTTCATCGGCTGGTATGTGATTGTCCCTTCAGGCTCATACCCTTGGAAACCTAAATCTTTCCAAACCTTGCTGCCTTTTGGAAATGGGATGGCTTGTTCTTCAGCCAGGGTCTTATCATGTTTTTTGCCTTCACTGGTGGCGCTCAACACTCTGACTTTTTTAGTGGACTTTTCTGTGACTACATTGTTTTTGAGTGTATGGCGCTTTTTCTTGCCGCTATAGTTCTCCTTTTGTTTGGCTTTGTCTTTCGGACGCCGAATGGGACGCTCCGTCCCATCAAGGATAAACTCCAAAGCCGGGCACATCTTCAACACTTGCTCGATATCGTGAGCCTTGCGGGCGGGTAATTGTTTTTCGTACCCCAAGGCGCGATTCAAGATCGGCGTCAAGCGATGAATCCAATCCCAGGCTTGACTTTGCCCCATCCCAAAGAGGAAGCCCTGAACCTCTTGGAGCGGATAGATTTTGAAATAGAGCAGGATGAACAACAGTTTGTCTTCCATACCTTGCAAGGCGCTATTGCGCCCACCACCACGCTCCCGTTGGCGTTTTGTGGTTCGCGCTTGATCACGCCGATCCAAATCGGCTTCATAGGCCCGTTCGAATGCTGGCAACAATTTCTCAAACGCCACAAGGTTCATTCCTATAAAGCATCGAAATACCGCTGGTTTGTTCTTGAGTACTTGGTATACAATCATCTCTACCTGCCAATTTGGAAGTCGGAAGATTATACAGAATCAGCTGTTTCCGGTAAAGTCTA
>JAUXWL010000066.1 GCA_030680155.1 Anaerolineales bacterium | reverse complement strand
TCAGGTTTGATCTCGCAAAAAACATTCTTCGCCAATTCGAGCGGGTCGATTGTGATGTTGAAACGTCCGGGGATGATCTCATCCGTATTCAGGTTCTCGCCAAATGTCCATGCCTTTGACATGATGTTCTCCTTTGTTTATGTCATTGCGAGGCGGTGTTCTTCCGCCGAAGCAATCTCCTCATAACTTGAAGATTGCTTCGGGCAAAGAACAAGAGCGCCCTCGCAATGACATGCTATAGATAATCTCTTGGGTCAGTAATTCTTCCCGTCAACGCTGTAGCCGCCGCAGTCGCGGGACTCGCCAGATACACTTCCGAAAGCGGGCTGCCCATGCGCCCGATGAAATTGCGATTCATCGTGGTCAATGCGCGCTCGCCCGCCGCGAGGATTCCCCCGTGGCGGCCGATACATGCGCCGCAACCCGTTCCGGTCACCGTGCAGCCTGCGTCCATCAAAATTTCGATCAAGCCATTCTTCATCGCCTTTTTATAAATGCGCTCACTCGCGGGCGTCACGATCACGCGCGTCAGCGGATGAACCTTTTTGCCCTTGAGCATGTTCGCCACAAGCTCGATATCTTCATAACGCGCGTTGGTGCATGTGCCGATGTAAACTTCGTTCACTTCCAAACCTGCGACCTCCTCCAACGGCTTGACATTATCCACATCGGGATGACATGCAACCTGCGGCGCGATCTTCGATACATCGATCTCGACGACTTTTTCATAGCGCGGATTCACGGGACCAAACGCCTCAAACGGACCCGCAGCCGGGGTCGCCGTTTCGAGATAATTGATCGTCACCGAATCCGCTTCAATGAGTCCGCATTTCGCCCCAATCTCCGTGGACATGTTCGGGAAGACGATGCGTTCATTCATCGGCAGGCTTTCGATGTACTCGCCGCCAAATTCCACCGAGCGATATGTGCCGCCATCCATGCCCATCAGCCCTGCGATGTAGATCATCACATCCTTGGCATAGACTCCGTGCTGGGTCTTGCCCGTCAACTCGATGCGGATCGTCTCCGGGACTTTGAACCAGCATTTGCCTGTCACCCACGCCACAGCAATTTCCGTCGAGCCAAGCCCTGCGCCAAACGCGCCCAGCGCGCCATACGTGTTCGAGTGAGAGTCCGCGCCGATGACGATGGCGCCCGGCGTGATGAAACCTTCCTCGATCATCACCTGATGGCAGACTCCCTGATGATAGAAATGTGGAAGTCCCTGCTCGCCGACGAACTCGATGATCTTCTTGTGATTCTCCGCCGCCAAAACATTCGGCGCAGGGTAGGCATGGTCAAGGTGCAGGACGATGCGGTTCTTGTCATGGATCGGTTTGCCGATCTCGCGGAATGCCTTGATCGCCAGCGGAGTGGTGTTGTCGTGGCTCATGATGTAGTCCACGTCCAGCAGCAGGATTTCGCCTGCCTGTACAGGTCTGCCCGCTTTGCGGGAAAAGATTTCTTCGATCAGTGTGCCCATACGTTCTCCTTTGGTTTCTGGCTAACATGGTGGTCTCGATACGCCGTTCGCAAAGAACGCTCACGGCTACTCGACCAACGCGGATCACTTGTTATTTCCGTTATATTTCTTCAAGACCATACGCGTGTCGGTGCGCTTGATTCCCTGAATCGTGCGCACCTCTTCGATCAGGTTGTTCAACGCCATCACATTTTCCACGTTCACAAAGGCGTTGATGTCGTAATCGCCGGTGATCTCGTAGACCTGGCTCACGTTCGTGAACCCGCGCAGACGGCGCACCACCGAAGACGTGTACACATGTGACTCGACTTCCACCATCAAAATGGCGCTGATGTCGTGCGGAATGACGTCGATCTCGCGCCCGGTCACCTGCTCGGCGATCTCAAGAATGTCGGCATCGAATAACTGCTTGCGCTGGTCGCCCAGGTTCTTGATACGCGAGACGATCACTTCCAACTCCGCCGCGCTGACCTCGATGCCGTATTCATCCAGGCGGGCTTGCACCGCGCTTTTGCCCGTGTATTTGTCGATGACGATCTTGCGTTCGCGCCCCAGCAACGCCGGGTCGAACGGTTCATAGGTGCGCGGGTCTTTGAGAATTCCGTTTGTGTGGACTCCGCTTTTGTGGGAAAAGGCGTTCTGCCCTGTGATGGGTTTATTGGGCGCTACAAAAAAACCAGAGACGCGCTCAAGGTACGATGAAAGTTCCATCAGTGGCTCGATGGAATATTTCTCCACTCCTTCGAGGTTATGAAAGGCAACGACGGTCTCCGCCAGGTCTGGGATGCCCGTGCGTTCTCCCATTCCATTTACCGTGGTGTGGATGCAGTTCGCGCCCGCGCGGATGCCCGCCATGGCATTTGCCAGCGACAACCCGTAATCGTCGTGACAGTGCAGGTCGATCTTGCAGGGCAGCAAACGCTCGCGTAACGCCTGCACACGCTCATGGAAAATATGCGGCTGCATCACGCCCAACGTATCGGCAAAGCTGATGCGGTCCGCGCCGGCTTCGATGGCGGCGTTGCATACGCGGACGAGGAATTCAAAGTCGGTACGGGTCGCATCTTCGGGTGTGTAACGAACCTTCAATCCCAAACTGCGGGCGTAGCCAACATGCTCCGTGATGATGCAAACCGCTTCTTCAGGCGTCTTATGAAGCTTTGCATCCAGATGAATTTGCGAGGTGGCATAGAAGATCGCCACACGGTCTGCGCCGCAGGCTTTGGCTTTGTCGATGCCCGAGCGGGAGGCAATGCTATGGGCAACCACTTCAGCTCGAAGTCCGAGAGAGGCGATGCGCTTGATGGCAGTTTCCACATTGGGCGAGACGGAAGGGTCGCCTGCTTCGATCATGTCCACGCCAACTTCGTCCAGCATCCTGGCAATCTGAATCTTCTCGTCAACCGTAAAGTTGACATAAGGCGTTTGCTCCCCTTCACGTAAAGTTGTGTCTAAAATCTCGAGCATGGAAATTCCTCTTCTTGACAAAAATTAAATAAAAACGCCATCCGTTGTCGGATGGCGTTTTGGTATACAAACAGGGTCGAATAGCTACAGCTATACTATGCGTTGCTTCTCTTTTATTTCCTGTTCAACCGAAACGAGCCCAAATCCGACAACCGCAGTTGTGGAATTGGGCTTGCGCTTAGCTTTAGCCTCCATGAGGATACTTGCTCGGTCTCTAAACATTTCGCGCGATTCTACTACTGACGTGAAATATGTCAATGGTTGTGCGCTGGTGTGTTAGCCCGTGTGCAAGCAAAGGTTGTCAGCGGCAGTCGCTCAAGCCGCCGTACCCATATCTGGGCATACATCCTCGGCGGCGTTTTGCGAGGGAAACCCTGCGCCGGGGAAAGTGCCCAGAATGGGTACGGCGCAGGGAGCAAATTGCCTGACATG
>JAUXWL010000452.1 GCA_030680155.1 Anaerolineales bacterium | reverse complement strand
TTTTGACCTTTCCTCGACGGAATCGGCAAGAGTACCATCTGGCGCAGGGGCAATCCTAAAAAAGCCTTGCGGCGTTGCGTCTTTGCGTTAAGGTTTGGCATCTTTGCCTTCTACACAATTTTAGATTTGGAATTGCTGGGTTCAAACATTATTTTTTTCAAACTACCACCACACCTCTGAACCTTTGCAATAGCGCCTTCACCCTCGGAAAATCCTTGTAATACCCCCGATAGCTTTCCGGCAGCATCGCTGCGATTCGACACATCACCTCATCCATCGCGGACTGCAACACCGCATCCCGTTCGGCGCCTTTGACAGATTTAATATCAGGCGGAAAATATATTTCTTCGCCAGCTGTGATGGTGATTTTCAATTTCTGAAATTTCTTCAAACGCGCAACCACATCGGCATCTTCTGTGCCAGTGAGCGCCACAGGGATAATGCCCACTTTTGCCGAACTCGCAATATAGATCGCACCAGGCTCGGCTTTCAGCAGGCTGGCTGTCTTCGAGCGTGTTCCCTCTGGAGCAATGACCATCACTCCCCCGTTTTTCAAACGCGTGATGAACTCGCGCATCGCTTTCATATCGGCTTGACCGCGTGTGAGCCACGTCACCCGCAGCCACCAGGCGACGATACGCGCGAAGAAATATTTTTTGTATTTATCTGTCAGGGGATGAATGAGATCGTCATTGTCGATGACATAATAGACCACCAGCGAATCCAGCCTGCCGAGATGGTTGGAAGCGAGCATGTATCCGCCTTTGGGAAGTTTGCTGACATCGCCACGCACTTCGATATCAGCGAATAACGGCAGGATCTTCCTCGCAAAAAAGCGGACGGATGCGCTCATCCCTGTTCCGCCATCAATTCCTTCAAGCGTGGATGCTCCGCGTAAAACCCGCGATTCTTTTCGGGCAGCATTACCGCAATGCGGCACATGATTTCATCCGTATATTGCCGCAGCGTTTCCTCACGGTTCTCTTTTGGAAAAGGCGGCAGGGTAAAAGCCTTCCCCGCGACCAATTGAATATGGGTTTTCTTGAAACGTTTAAGATTCCCTTTGAAAAGGCGGTCTTCCGTGCCAATGATGGCAGCAGGGACGATCTGCCATCCCATCCTGGACGCGAGATACGCCACGCCAGGTTTGCCCTGCGCCATTTTTTCGTCACGGGCACGCGTGCCTTCAGGCGCAATGACAAGAGTCTGCCCGCCCTCCATGCGTTTTATCATCTCACGCATGGCTTTCAGGTCAGGGTTGAAGCGGTCGATGAAAATGAAATTGAGTTGTTTCCCCAGCCACTTCAACAAGGAATGCTCCCCCCATTTTTCTGCCACGGGAATAAAAAGATTCCAGTTTTTCAACCCGTAATAAGCCATGGGAACATCAAGAATTCCGAGATGGTTCACCGCGATCACAAACCCACCCTCCTTGGGCAGGTTATCGTATCCAGTGGTCTCTATTTTTGTTATCAACCGCAGTACAGTGTGAATAAGCCAGCGCAGGAATTTTTTCATCGGCATAATTTTACACGTTTTATTTGAATGGCATACGTTCAAACAAAAAAAGTGTGCATGCAAAGGTTGTCAGCGGCAGTCGCTCAAGCCGCCGTCCTCGGCGGCGTTTTGCGAGGGAAATCCTGCGCCGGGGACGGCGCAGGGAGCAAGTCACCTGACATGGTTTGCTTGCACACCAAAAAAATCACCCTGCTCAGTTGGGCAGGGTGATCAATTCAAAATGGGTTATCCCCAAATATAATCGGAGTTGCCTTTGTGATGCGCCTGACGCTGTGCGCCATAGGTATTGAACATTTTTACGAACACATCATAATCGGAAGGAGTCATATTCAGAAGCTGGAACCCGACATTATAGATGCTCGGGTCATACATGTCATGCTGGCACCATGTCGTTCGGGCGGAAAAAGAAATATAACTTTTCGAAGAAATTTCTGCGGTCTGGTCGATCCGCAGTTTATAGGTTACCCCCACCGGCAGCGGTTGACTGCTCTCAAGTTTGAAACCGCCCGTGCTAATATCCAGCATCTGCCCGATCAACGTGCCAGAAGCATCCTCCAACACCCGCATATAGTAGGTGAAGTTCCTGCGAGCCAATTTTCGTCGTTCCAACGTCTTCATCACAACCTCCTAACAAAAATGAAAGGTTTAGCAAGTATAGTCCAGGAACCGGGGAGAATCAAGGCTTTTTAACTGGTGATTACCCACATTTCTTTCGTCCGCTAATTTCAGGGAAGAAAACCAAACCTCAGCCGCGAATTCCACGAATTTTCGCAAATTGGTTTTAAAAATCTGCGTGAATTAGCGAAATTCGCGGCAAAATGCTCTGGCTT
>JAUXWL010000058.1 GCA_030680155.1 Anaerolineales bacterium | reverse complement strand
GGGCCTGATGGGCGGCGTGGGTGAAGTGATCAGCCGTGTGTATTTGGAGACGGGTGTTGTCACACCGACTGCAACCATCCCGCCGACGCCGACCCATACGCCGCCAGTCACACCGACGTTTACGCCCACGCTCACGCCGACGGCAACTGTACCGGCAAATTAGTAAACGAATCAGTAGGTCACGTTTTGAACGTGACGGTCTTCAAGTATGATATTGGCAGGTTATAAACCTGCCCTATAATATAGAGGTTTTGTGTCAAAAAATACTTTTCATTTAGTGTCATTGGGTTGTGCAAAAAATACAGTCGACTCGGATTCGATGGCGCAGTTGCTCGAGCGGGACGGCTATCGTTCTGTGGAAGACCCTGCCAAGGCGTCTGTGCTGATCGTCAATACCTGCGGATTTATCGGTCCCGCCAAGGCTGAGTCGTACAAGGCGCTGGGCGAACTTGCGGAGTCAAAACGCAAGGGACAGGTGCTGATCGCGGCAGGCTGCCTCACGCAACGCTACGGCGTGGAAGTGGCGCAGAAAGTCCCTGGCATTGACGGCATTCTCGGCACACGCCGCTGGATGGACATTTTGCAGGTAGTGGGGAAGTTGCGCAAAAGCAACCATCCCGAGCCGATCTATCATTTGCCCGAAGCTCCCACCGTCGGTGCGGATGAGAACGACGCGCTGCGAGTCAGTGTGGCGGGCGCGAGCGCCTACATCAAAGTGGCGGATGGCTGCCGCCGTCCGTGCGCGTTCTGCGCGATCCCGCTCATCAAAGGCACGGCGGTTTCTCGCCCGGTTGAATCCATCATCAATGAAGCGCGGGTCTTGCGCGATAACGGCGTGCGCGAACTCGTCCTGATCGCGCAGGATACGACCGATTACGGTCACGACCTCGGCATGAAGGATGGTCTCGCCATTTTGCTTGAACAATTGACGGACTCCGTCCCGGACATGGATTGGATCCGCGTGATGTATGCCTATCCGGGTTATGTCACTGACCGCTTGATCGAAGTGATGGCGACGCGGGAGCAGGTGCTTCCGTATCTCGATATGCCGCTTCAACATGCGCATCCGAAAACTCTCTATCGCATGAAGCGCCCGTCCAACATGGATTGGGTTCACAAGACGCTTGGGAAAATGCGCGCAACCGTGAAAGACCTCGCCATCCGCACGACCTTCATTGTTGGCTACCCCGGCGAGACGGATGAGGAATTCCAGGCGTTGTACGACTTTATGAATGAGATCCGCTTCGACCGCGCGGGCGGATTCCAATTCTCCTTCGAGCCGGGCACGACCTCCGCGCCGCTGGGCGACCCCGTGCCTGCTTCTGTCAAACTGGAGCGCTACGAACGCCTGATGGAACTCCAGCAGACGATTTCCCTGCAAGTGAATCAATCCTACGTCGGCAAGACGCTGGATGTGCTGGTGGAAGGCTACGGTGATGGAATCTCCGTCGGCAGGTCGTATCGTGATGCGCCCGAAATTGATGGGATGGTTCTGATCGAAGGCAAGGCGAACGTGGGCGATATTGTCCCTGTGAGAATTACCGGCGCCATGGTGTACGACCTGACAGGTGTGTTGGTGGAAGAGAAGAATTTGATCAAATTATGAAAAATATAAACCGCAGTGATGTTCTGGCTTTAATAATCAGCCTTGCAGCAGTTCTAGCGGTTTATATCATCTCTGACAGGCTCTTTGAGCAAATGCCACACATAGAAGATGAGATGGCGTATGTGTGGCAAGCACAGGTTTTTGCGGAGGGAAAGCTTACCCTTCCCTCGCCACCTGGGGCAGCCAGTTTGACCATTCCTTATGTGGTGGATTATCAGGGTCAAAGATTTGCCAAGTATCCGCCGGGTTGGCCAATTATGTTGGCTCTTGGATTGAAACTTAATGCGCGCTCATGGGTAAATCCTGTACTTGCGGGCTTTTCAATATGGTTTATTTATGTTTTGGGGAAAAGACTATTCGGACAACGTGTAGCGCTGTTTGCGTCCTTCCTTACATTACTATCTCCATTTTTTCTGTTCAATGCTGCCATGCTTTTTCCGCACACATGGACACTCTTTTTAAGTCTGGCTTTTATCATGGCATGGCTGGACACCTTGGTCTTTAGCGATGGGAGTTTTCCGAAACCCATAAGCGCTATTACGGCAGGACTTAGCCTTGGGGTACTTGCATTTACAAGACCATTGACTGCCATCGGTGTATGTTTGCCGTTTGTTTTTCATGCCATCTTGTTGCTGTACCGTGGTGAAAGAACCACCCGAATCCGCGTTGTAGTGATTGGGCTTCTTGCGGGGTTGCTTGGAGGTATCATCTTTATTTGGCAGTTTGCTGTTACAGGTGATGCCCTCCTTAATCCATATACATTGTGGTGGCCATATGATAAAGTCGGTTTTGGGAATGGTTATGGAATATTAGAGTCAGGTTACAGCCTTGGAGCAGCTGTTGAGAATCTTCGCTTTAGTTTTGATTTAGGTAGCGGTGATTTCTTTGGTTGGGGGGATATTTGGTGGTTTTTCCCTTTGGTGGGTTTGCTTCAATTGAGGAAGAATAACCTGCCTGTATGGCTGGTAGTTTCTGTGTTTCCTTCACTGGTATTTGTGTATATGGCATATTGGACATATACTCCTCGTTACTATTATGAGGGGTTATTTAGCTTGAATTTCTTGTGTTCACTTGGGGTACTGTGGCTGATTGATGGCGGTTTTAAGAACAAAATTTTCAATTCGTTTGTAAGGACTATTGCAATTGTTGTCTGTAGCTGGCTCTTTTGTTATAACCTTCTAATTTATTTACCTACACGGTTTCACGAAATGAAAAATCTATATGGTATAAACCGTGCCTTGCTTTTGCCTTTCAAAGAAAAAGAGGCGCAAGCTATGACGCCGGCATTGGTTATTGTGTACCCGGATAGCTGGGGATTTAAATATGGCGGATTATTGGAATTGCAGAATGCCGAGTTGACGACACCTTTTATTTTTGCCGCTCATCGTGGACAGGCGGAAGATAATCAGCTGGTTCTTAGCTACCCTGAACGGAATATAATTTATTATTATTTTGACGAGCCTGAAAAGTTCTATACTCATCCGCGTTGAGAATCAAAAGACCGCTGTTTTTTTGGACAGCGGTCTTTTTGTTTTTACGATACTCTTGCCAGGGCCGTGGCTCCGAGGATCATGGCGGAGAGGAATAGATTTATTCGCAGGATGAGCAGTTCCTTGCGTTGTAATTTGGCAAGTTCGGCTTCGTCGGCTTTTTCTTTT
The DNA here is from genome assembly GCA_030680155.1 of Anaerolineales bacterium. Lineage (GTDB taxonomy): Bacteria > Chloroflexota > Anaerolineae > Anaerolineales > Villigracilaceae > Villigracilis. The sequence continues at coordinate 9,581 of JAUXWL010000058.1, read as the reverse complement.
TTTAGCAGGGTGCGCTGGATGGCGGGGAGCACTTCCCAGGTTTGGATGGCGCTGACCACGACCATGACGACGGCAAGTCCATGCTTGACGAGGATGGCAAATGACCATTGCGTGCTGAGCGAGAGGAAGCCGTCATAGTGCGGACTGGCGCTGAGTTGGAAGAGTCCGGTTGCCAATAATAGTCCCATGCAGAACCAGGCCAGCGGCTCGAGTCTTTTTTGCAGGGCGGAGATAAAGCTGAGTTGGTCGCTCAGTCCCAGGGTCCGCTGTGAAGCGGGGAGGACGAGGATGTTGATGGCGGCGAGGCTGCCGATCCATGTCACCGTGGCGAGCATGTGCAGCCAGAAGATGACTGCCAATGTCCAAGTGGAGGGCGCTTCCATAAATTAGGGTGTTGGTATTGGTGTTGGCTCTTCAGTGGGCGCTTCGGTGGCGATGACATCCGGCGTGGCAGTGGGTTCCGCTGTAGGTGTGGCGGGATAGCATTGCACGAAGGCTTGCTGGGCATTGGAAGCGGAACTTGCTTCGAGGGCGCCAATGGAGGCAGCCAGTTGATAGTTCTCGTAGGCGGCGCAGTAATCCTGTTTGAGGAAGAGTTCATCACCGTAACGCATCAGGGCGGTAAAGTAGCGTTGGGAGGCGGTCATGGTGCCGTCCCACATGGAGGGCCAGCCGGCCGCCGCCTGTGAGAAGTAGAGGATGGTCTGTTCCCAGTTCAGTTCCCAGAAGCTGGCGCCGGTGATGTAGGTACGCGCGCCTTCGCGCGCTCCTCTGGCGGAGTTATCCAGCGGGCCAAAGCGTTCGGCCAGGGTCAGGTAGTAGATGCCGCCTTCGAGGTTGCCATGTTTGGTGATGAAGTCGTAGCCCTGGTTGCGCAGGACAAAGTAGTACATGCCGTCCACCTTGGCGGTGTTGTAGGTGGGGTCGAGCTTGCGGATCGAATCGAGGGCTTGTAATGCGCCCGGCCAATCTTGTGCGCGGATGAGTTCCTGCGCGCGTTGGAAAGCGTTTTCTGCGCCGGTGAAATCAGGTGTGGGCGGGATCGTGGCGGTTGGGGCCGGGGTTGGCACGGAACTCAGCACCAGCACTTCGGTCAGTTTGTCACGCGCGCCGGGGTAGCTGGGGTCTTGCTGAATGATGTATTCAAGGCGTTGGCGGGCATTTTCGTAGTGCCCGAACTGGATATCCACCAGCGCGTAGGAATATTGGTCGGAAAGCTGCCCGGAGAGGATGGCTTTTTCAGCCGATTTGCGGGCGCCGATGCCGGTGGAGTAGCCGCCGAAGCCACCCAAGCCCAGCAGTAGGAGAAAGCCAAGCGCACTGACAAGAATTGACTGCCAGCGGGAAGGTTTTTTGACCGGTTTGATGGGCTGGGTATCGTCTTTTTTATCGGGTTGATTGGGTTGTGTGTTTTCTATTTGTTCTGACATGGGTTTGATTATACATTCCTTTGAACGATTGAGTTTAATTCTTATGTTTGATTTAAGAGCGCTTGGAAAATTAAGGGACGGCCCGCCCCTGCTACTTTACATCTTGAACAATAACTTTGCTTCCGACCAGACGATTGCCAGCGCGATCAAACCGCCGATGACCATGCCGATCAGCGCGGTGACAATCGCTCCGCCGGGCAGATAGAGTGCGATCAGATAAGTCACAACTCCACCGACGATTGCTGCAAGGAAGCCCCTGGCGATGGCGCTGTCTGTCTTTAGCGGCTCATGCGTGCGACGGGAGAGCCAGACGAGCAGGATAACCGCTTCGATCAGCAGGGCAATTTCCGCGAAGGCGATGATGGGCGCGCCAATCTCCTCAAATAGGAAGACGCCCATGATGCCAATTCCCAAAAATAGGACGAGGCGGATCATGACGGCATAAAGCGGCACCATCGGTTCCTTGCGGGCGTAAAATGCGCGGACAGCGATTTCGTGGATCACATACCCCGTCAGGGTTGCGAGGTAGGCGCGGGTGGTCCAGGTGAGGAGGGTGGAAATGGATTCGTCGAAGCCGAAGACGCCGCGCACGAGTGGATTGATCCCCGCGGCCATGACCGCCGCGACGGGAAGCGTCAGAGAAATTAACACGCGCAGGGCACGCTCCACTGTGACGCCGAACTCCTTCCAGTCCCGTTTTGAGGCGAGTTCCGAGAGAGTCGGCAGCAACGCGGTGGCAAGGGCAGTCCCAAGAATGGTCTCAGGTACTTGCATGATCATCCAGCCGTACGTCAGCGATGTGACTGCGCCGACCTGATCCAAGCGGGAAGCAAGGTTATCGCGCGCGATGAAGATGAATTGAATGCCCGCCATTGTAACCAGGCGCGGCGCCATCAATTTGATCGCTTCGATCAATCCGGTATGGCGGAGGTTAAGGGAGGGCGTCCAGCGAAAACCAAATTTGAAGAGCATGGGAACTTGCACCAGCAGGTGCAGCCCCGCACCGATGATGACGCCATAGACCAGACCGTAAATCCCATAGATCGGTACGAGAAAAATTGCGCCGAAGATCTGCCCGATGTTATACATGCTTGGCGCAATGGCAGGCATCACAAAATGCTGGTTGGCCTGAAGCGACGCCATCACCAAACCGCTGATCGAAAAGATAAGCGTGCCGATCAGGTTTAACCGCATCAACTCTGCCAGCAGGGTGCGTTGTTCCTGGTCAAAGCCCGGCGCAATGCCGATCTCTGCATCTACAATTTGTTGTGCGAAGATGGCGATAATGATCGCAGCGAGCCCCGTCACCACGAAACCGAAATTCGCCACGCGCGAGAACAAATCCCAGGCGGCGGCTCGGTCTTTGGTGGTCAGGTATTCCGTCAACAGCGGGATGAACGCCATTGCCAGTGCGCCGCCTGAGATCAATGCGAAGAGCATGTCGGGTAAATTGTTTGCGGCGTTGAACGTATCCAGCAGATGCACTTCATCCGTGTAAATGCGCGAGACGATGGCAGTGTGTGCGAAGGCAAATAACTTGTTGATCAAAAAGAAGAACGCAACGATCAGTGAGTTGCGGGCGAGGCGGGAGAGTTTGTTCATCGGTGATCAGTAATCAGTAATCAGTGATCAGTCGGTGGTGTGATTTCCACGCCGGGCAGTTTGTCGGCGAGGAGGTGGATTTTGTGGATCAGGGTCGGGAAGCATTGCGCGCAGATATATTTCGCTTCGCCTTTGAAGGTCAGCGTCAACAGCGGCAACTGTTCGTCGGTGCGTTCGCAGTTCAAACATACGGGTTGGTTCATTGAGTCTCCAATCGCAAATCGCAAATCGTAAATCAAAATGTTCCCTTAACCATGCCGCCATCCACACTGAGCATGACGCCCGTGATATAGGATGCGGCAGGGCTGACTAAAAATACCGCGGCATTGGCGAACTCTGCGGGTGTTGCCATCCTCCCAAACGGACTCTCCGCCGCCTGCCGCCGCGCCTCTTCCTCTACCGTGGAGTTGTTTGCTTTTGCCCGGGCAGACATCAACTCTGTGACACGCTCCGTCTCCGTCCAGCCTGGCAGAATCGAGTTGACGCGGATGCCCTCTTTGCCCAATTCCAGCGCGAGGGACTTGGTCAGCCCAACGGTTGCGGCGCGGACGCTATTGGAAATCAGCAGGTTTGGGATGGGCTGTCTCACCGACAGCGAGGTGACTGTCAAAATGCTGGCAGAGTCAGACTTCCGCAAATATGGAAGCGCTGATTTTATCAGACGGACATGCGCCATCAGGCAGACGTCAATTCCCTTTTGCCAGGCTTCATCATCCAGCACATCAATCGAGCCGGGCGGGGGACCACCCGCGTTGGTGATGAGGATGTCCAATCCGCCAAAGGCTTCGGCAGTTTGCTGAATTAATTTTTCAGGCGCTTCCGGTAAACTGACATCGCCAGCCAGCCCGATGATCTGTGAGCCTGTTTCATTTTGTAATTTCCCGGCGCGGGCTTTGATCTTCGCTTCATCCCGCCCATTGATGGCGACCTGGCAGCCTTCCTTTGCCAGCCCCAGCGCGGCGGCATAGCCCAATCCCTGCGAAGAGCCGGTGACGAGGGCGCGTTTGTCTTTTAAGTGCAGATCCATGAATATCTCCTTATCCTGTTAAAACGTTGGAAGGTTTACAAGTTTGAACATTTTAACCTTCCAACTTTCCAACCTGCTAACTTTCAAACCATCTCGATCTTCGTATCCCAGACATCCCCATCCGTCCAGTTGGATTCCACCCATTTTGCCACAGTTTGCAGCGCGGATTGTAAAAAGGCGTGATCATTTCCCACCATTGCGCAGACGATGACGGCTTCATCCCATTTGTCGTGCAATCCCATCTCCGCCACAGAGACGTTGAACTCACGCCGCAAACGCGAGATAAGCGGCTTGATGCGTCCGCGCTTTTCTTTGAGCGAGGTGCAGAGAGGGATGTGGAGGTGAATGGTGAGGGTGGCGAGCAAGGGGATTTTTGATTTACGATTTATGATTTGCGATTTACAATCTATGTCATGGACACCGAAACCCGATACAACCAAGCTCTCGACTACCTGTATTCCTTCGTGGATTATAGCCTGAAACATTCCTCCGAACTTGCCAAGGCAGACTTCAACCTCGACCGCATGTTCGCGCTGATGGACTCGCTCGGGAATCCGCAGAAGAAATATCCCATCATTCATGTGGCGGGGACGAAGGGGAAGGGATCGGTTTCGGCGCTGTGCGCGGCAGGTTTGCAGGCGGCGGGATACAAGGTCGGTCTTTACACGTCGCCGCACCTGCTGGATTATACGGAAAGAATTCAAATCAATGGTGAGCCGATCTCGCATGAGCAGTTGATCGAACTGGTCGAAGAGATTCAGCCGCATGTGGCAAAGATCGAAAAACTGACCACGTTCGAGATCACCACGGCTCTGGCGTTTGTGGCGTTTGCAAAATACGGCGCGAATGCCGCAGTCTTTGAGGTCGGCTTGGGCGGCAGGTTGGATGCGACCAACGTCGTCACGCCGATGGTATCGGTCCTCACGTCACTTTCGTATGACCATACGGCCGTGTTGGGCAATACGCTGACACTGATTGCGGGCGAGAAGGCGGGCATTATAAAAGAAGGCGTCCCTGTGGTCTCTGCCCCACAAAAGGACGAAGCGCTCGAAGTTTTGCTTCGCGTAGCCAGGTCAAGGAATTCTGACATAACGCTTATAGGAAAAGATGTACCTTTTGAGTTTGTGGAGTCATCGTTATCAGGTCAAAGGTTGAAGGTTGAAGGTCAAAAACTTCAAATTCCCCTACTTGGTTCTCATCAAGTGGAGAACGCCGCCACCGCCTATGCCGCGTTGAAAGCCAGCGGGATACCAATTACGGATGAAGACATCCAAAAGGGATTTTCTCAGGTACAATGGCGCGCTCGCTTTGAGATAGCCCGCCTCGATCCTCCGCTGATATTTGATTCTGCCCATAATCAGGATTCGTTCGAGAAGCTGTTTGAAACCCTCGATACATACTTCCCTGAAAAGATGGTCTATCTCATTTTCGGCGCATCGGAGGATAAGAACATCCCCGGCATGTTCGCGGCGATGAAGGCGAAGATCAAGAAACTCATCGTCACGCGCGCCGACCATCCGCGGGCTTTGAGCGTGGAGCATATTCAGGGTCTCGCCGAGCAGGCTGGGGTGGAGTCTGAGGCGGTGGTGCCCGTCAAGGATGCGCTGCGGCGGGCGTTGGATTTGTCCTCGAAAGATGGTAGCATTGTATTATCCGCCGGTTCGATGTTCGTGACCGCGGAAGTTATGAGAGAGTATTCGTCATTGCGAGGAACGAAGTGACGAAGCAATCTTATAAATAAGTTGGAGATTGCTTCGCCGCACACCGCCCTGCGTTCGGTGCAGGGAAGAACAAGAGCGCGGCTCGCAATGACAGAGGATTAAATGAGTCAACCGAATTGGACTGAAGAAGATAATTTTGACCTGACGCTCTCACAGCGCACAGAAGAGTTGTACCGCATCCCCAACCTGGAGCCGAAAGCGGATGGGTTGATCGAGGCGGTGGTGCTGCCATTGCGCGACATGGTGATTTTCCCGCGCATGGTTTCTCCGATTTTTGTCGGGCGTGAAGGCTCGCTGTTGGCGGTGCATGAAGCGCATACGAAGGCGCATACGGTTATTGGTTTGACCCAGCGCGACCCCGAAGTGGATGATCCCGGTGCGGAAGATTTTATGCCCATCGGTGTCGAGATGGCAGTGGGGCGTTTGTTGAACATGCCCGATGGCTCGCGCTCTGCGCTGGTGCAAGGACGCCGCCGCGTGGAGATCGTTGAGTTCATCCGTTTGAAACCGTATATCAAGGCGCGCGCGCGCATCATCAACGAGCCTGTCACAGCAGACCGACAAACACATGCGTTGATGCGCTCGGTGTTGAATTCATTTGAACGCTGTATTCAACTGGATCGTTCGATCCCCGAAGAAGCACATTTATTCGCGTTGAATATCTCCGAGCCCGGCTGGCTGGCGGATATGGTCGCCACGTCCCTGTCGTTGACGTATGAAGCCAAACTGCGTTTGCTGCTGCTCCTGGACCCGAAGGCGCGTTTGGGGCAATTGAATAATTTACTGGCGCAGGAAGTGGATGTGCTCGAACTGGAAGATGAGATTCATTCACGCGTGCAGAATGAAGTGGATAAAAGCCAGCGCGAATTCTATTTGCGCGAGCAGATGAAACAGATCCAGACCGAGTTGGGTGAAGGCGATATCTTCACACGGGACGCCACAGACTTGAAGAAAAAACTCGAGTCGGCGAACCTGCCGGAAGAGGCAAAGCTCGTCGCGTTCAAGGAGTTGGAACGCCTCAACCAGATGCCGCCGATGGCTCCCGAAGTGGGCATCATCCGCACCTACATTGACTGGATCATCGATCTGCCGTGGAGCAATTCCACACCCGATAACCTGGATGTGAAGAACGCCGCCAAGATTTTGGAACGCGACCACTTCGGTTTGAAGAAAGCCAAAGACCGCATCCTTGAATACATCGCCGTGCGTTCGCTTAAGCCAAAAAGGGAACGCCAGCCGATTTTGTGCTTCGTTGGTCCTCCGGGCGTGGGCAAGACCTCGCTGGGACGTTCCATCGCCGACGCGCTCGGACGCAAGTTTGTGCGCGTGTCGCTGGGCGGTGTGCGGGATGAAGCCGAAATCCGTGGACACAGGCGCACATACATCGGCGCATTGCCCGGGCGCATCATCCAGACCATGAAGCGGGCTGGCACGTCCAATCCATTGTTCATGCTGGATGAGATCGACAAACTATATTCCGATTTCCGCGGCGATCCCGCCTCGGCGATGCTTGAAGTGCTCGACCCCGAACAGAATAACGCCTTTAGCGACCATTACCTGGAATTGCCGTTCGACCTCTCCAAAGTGATGTTTGTGACTACGGCTAATTCGTTGAACAGTATCCCTGCGCCGCTTTTGGACCGCATGGAAGTGATTGAGTTCCCCGGTTACATTGAAGAGGAAAAGATCGAGATCGCCAACCGCTATCTCATTCCGCGCCAGATCGAAGAGAACGGCATCGAAGCATTGGGTGTGGCGTTCGAGACCGCCGCATTGCAGCGCATGATCCGCGAGTATACCTACGAAGCAGGCGTGCGCGGACTGGAGCGCGAGATCAGCCGTGTGTGTCGCAAAGTGGCTCGTATGAAAGCCGAAGGCAAGAAATTCCCGACTTCGATTGCGCCCGAAATGATCGAAAAACTGCTCGGACCGCAGCAGGTCATTCCGCCCGAAGCTGAGCGGACGGATGAAGTCGGCGTCGCCACCAGCCTGGCGTGGACAGAGAACGGCGGCGAGATCATGGCTGTCGAAGTCGCCATCCTCGAAGGCAAAGGCGGCACGCAGATGACAGGTCAGATGGGCGAGGTGATGCAGGAATCTGCACATGCCGCGTTGACCTACATCAAATCCCGCTCTGAAAAATTGAAGATCGATCTGGATATTTTCGAACGGCTGGATATTCACATCCACATGCCCGAAGGCGGCATCCCGAAGGATGGACCTTCAGCGGGCATCACGATGGCGACGGCCATCATCTCTGCGCTGACGGGGCGTCCCACACATCGCCTCGTCGGCATGACGGGCGAGATCACCCTGCGCGGACGTGTGCTGCCCATTGGCGGCGTGCGCGAGAAAGTCCTTGCCGCGCATCGCGCTGGCTTGAAAACGGTCATCCTGCCTGAGAAGAATCTCAAGGATTTGGTGGACTTGCCCAAAACCGCAAAATCCGAACTGAAGATCATCCCCGTCAAGCATATGGACGAGGTGTTGGAAATCGCGCTCGGCAAGCAGGTAGTGTCCAAGCCGCCGCGGCCGAAAAAACTGCCGAAGGAAGAAATGCAGGAAGAAGAGTAGGTTTCTATCCGAAAAAATCGGAGTGCAGACTTTAGTCTGCCTTATTGTTGCGGACTGAAGTCCGCGCTCCGTGTATTTTTGGATGGGCGCTAAGTCTTTGCTCCTCGTACCCATCAAAACGCAAAACGTCCCCTCGTTTTGCGTTTTTCGTTTTAGAATTGAAATGATTAAATCTTCATGGAGCCTCTACAATAGACCCTGCTATGAACTTCTTCCCCACCCCCCTCAAAAACAAAGTCGTCCTCATCACGGGCGCGTCCTCCGGTTTTGGCGAGGATGCTGCCTGGTTTTTCGCCGCCGAAGGCTGTAAGCTCGTGCTCGCCGCCCGCCGTATTGAACGTCTGCAAGCCCTCGCTGCGCGTTTGCAGGACGAAGGCGGCGAAGCCATCGCCGTTCCTGTGGATATTATCAACCCCGACGATGTGGACAACATGGTGAAAGCCGCCATTGATCTGTATGGGCGTATTGACATTCTCTTCAACAACGCAGGCATCGGCAGGGTGGCATGGTTCGAGGAACACTCCGACGAGCGCGATCTGGATATGCTGGTGCGTGTCAACCTCATCAGCATGATGCAGGTCACGCGCAAAGTCCTGCCGCACATGTTCGAGCGCCGCGAAGGTCACATCATTAATATGATCTCGGTGGCGGGTCTCATTTCGCCGCCGCTCATCACCAGTTATTCCGCCAGCAAAGCTGGCGCGCGCGCCTTCACCGATTCCCTGCGCCGCGAGGTGGCTCCGTTCGGCATCAAGGTCAGCGGCATTTACCCGGGCCCTGCCTCCACCGAGTTTGGCAGTCACGTCGGCAGGAATAAAGCCTATGGCTCCATCCGCTCCAAACTCAGAGTTCACATGACCTCTGAATACGTCGCCAAACGCATCGTGGATGTTGCCAAACGTCCGCGCCGCAGCCTGGTCATTCCGTGGTGGTTTCGCATCATCACAACATTTGACACGCTTTTTCCCGTCCTTGTCGATTGGATCTTATACGCTTTTTCAAAACGCAAACATAAATTGGATTAGGAGACTCTCGTGATAAAAAACCGCCTTGACAAACTGACCGCCTCGCTGCGGACCTCAGACCTGGATGCTGTTATTCTGAATCCGGGTCCCACGCTGAAATATCTCAGCGGGGTGAACTTCCACTTGATGGAACGACCTGTTGTGCTATTCGTCGCGCCAGATCAAGACCCTGTGCTGGTGCTGCCCGAACTCGAACTGCTCA
>JAUXWL010000057.1 GCA_030680155.1 Anaerolineales bacterium | reverse complement strand
TCGCCAGTCCATAGTGAGCGCCACGACTGCCAGCGCCACCATCAAGGTCGGCATGGAAAGCGCTGCGCTGATAAGCCCGTTGATGGCTTTGCCGAAGCGGTTGTTATGCCAGCCTGCGAGGAGTCCAATGGCAGTTCCGATGGCGAGACGTAGTAATGCCACATAACTAACCAGCATCAGAGTGGGACGCAGCGCCCAGAGTATTTGGCTTAATACATCCCGCCCATGGCTGTCGGAGCCAAGCGGATAATCGGGTATTTGGAAAGGGGGATAAGGTGCGACAAGAAATTCACCTCCGTCAATTTGCAAGACCCGTTTTTCCTCCAGTGGATTTTTCGGGGCGAGGCCGGGACCCGCAACTGCGAGCAGGATGGTGAACCCGGTGATGAAGATACCGAGCATGAGCGGAATATTCCTACGCATTGTCGCTTTCCTGTCTGTGTGTGCGGAGGCGCGGGTCTGCGCTGAATGTGAAAATACTGACCAGCATGTTGGAAATGATGAGGATGGCTCCCAGCGCGGTTGCCACAGTCGCCACCGTGGGCGCATGAAGGTAGGACGAAGGGATGGAAGCAGAAAAAACAGTGGCGATATTGGGTGGCTGGATGGAGGAGGCCAATTGCCTGCCCAGCCCGGGCCAGCGGAAGAGCCACTCGACGAGGATCAATTCTCCGATCATCACACTTAAGGAAGTGGCGATGACCTGTGCCAGCGGCACATAAATATTTCGCAGGGCGGTCTTATATTTGATAAGCCGCCAGGAATGCCCCAAACTGCGCGCCACGGTGACGTAGGTGCGCGAAAATTCCTCTGCAAGTAGCGTGGCAGTTGTTTGCGCGATCTGGATCGTTGGGCGAAACGAAAGGGCAATGACGGGGAAGACGAGATGGGCGTCCCAGCCGAAGCCGCCCAGTGGAAAGGGAAGGGACGCCTGTGTGCCGGGCGTATACAGCAGGTAGTAAATGGAAATAGTGATCAGTAATGCGCCGACATAAAAGCCCGGCATGGCAAGGCTGATGGTGGATATGGGAATGAGCCATTTCGCAACGCGGGGCGGTTCCACTTTTACAGCGCGGATGCCGATGAAAATTCCGATTAACAGGCTGGTGAAGAATGCGAGTCCCAGTAAGCCGATGCTGTTCCTGGCCGCAAGGCTGACCATGTCCAATACATCCACCCCCGGCATCATTGGAATGGGAAGGGGACTGTCGTTTAGAAATCCAGCGATATACTCTTTGTAGAAGGGGAGGACGGGTTCCGCCCTGCCTTCCTGTGCAAAGATGGGATTTTGTTTGAGCTGCTCGAAGCGTCCGTAATGGGCGTAGGCAAATGTGAGGAAGTTGACGCCGATGAGCAATATTGTCATCCCCACCAGACGACGCAGGATAAAAATGAACATCAAGGCTTCTCCCAAGGATGTAATCCTGCGATGATAACATGATCTCGCTTTTCGACATTCAGCGGGTGATATAATCTCCAAAAAATAACTCAGAGGAAACTATGATAGATCCTGTAATTTTCAGTTTTAAGTTGTTCAATTGGCCCATTACGGTGACATGGTATGGCGTGATCGTGATGACTGGCGTCCTGATTGGCGCATGGATTGCCGAGCGGGAAGTGCGCCGTCGCGGTGAAAACAGCGAAGCCCTCATTGATGCGATGGTGTGGGCGGTGATCATTGGTCTGCTCGGAGCGCGGCTGTGGTACGTGGTCAACAGCGCCCTGGGCGGTAATCAATCCTACTTTCAAGACCCCATATCCATTATCCGTCCGCCAATCGCAGGTTTGCACTTCTTCGGCGGCTTGCTCTTCGGCGGCGCTGCGCTGGCGGTCTTCCTGAAAAAGAATGGCTACGATACCTGGCTGTTCATGGATGCCGTTGCCCCTGCCGCGCTGATCGGTCAGGCGTTTGGCAGACTCGGGAATTTCATCAACCAGGAATTGTACGGACCGCCGACCCAACTTCCGTGGGGCATTCCCATCGAAGCAAGTCACCGCCTCGCTCAATTCCCTGTGAGCCTGTATCCTGTGGAGACGACCCGCTTCCACCCGACTTTTGCCTATGAGATGATCCTGAACGTGCTGAT
>JAUXWL010000053.1 GCA_030680155.1 Anaerolineales bacterium | reverse complement strand
CAAAGGCTGGTCACGCCCGATGTTTTTTGAAAGAAAGATCGCGCCCGCGCATGTGCCCCAAACCGCATGAGACTTGCCGAACTCTTTCAACGGCTCCATCAACTCATACGCCACTGCCAACTTGCCAATCGTCGTGGACTCTCCGCCGGGGATGATGAGTCCATCCAACCCATCCAAGTGTTTGGGCAAACGCACTTCAGCAGTCTCCACACCAATCCGTTTCAGCATGGAGATGTGTTCCGCAAAATCGCCTTGTAAGGCTAAGACACCTATTTTCATTTTTGGACCATGGACGGTGGACGATGGACCATAAAACCAAAAACGGTCTGCGGTCTATCGTCCGCGGTCTGTTCTACCAACCACGCACCGCGAGCTTTTCCGCTTCGGGCATCTGTGCGGCATTGCGTCCCACCATCGCTTCGCCGAGGTTCTTGCTCACTTCCGCGAGGATGGAGGCATCCTGGTAATGCGTCACTGATTTGACGATGGCTTGCGCACGCTGAGCAGGGTTGCCGCTCTTGAAGATACCCGAACCGACGAAGACACCATCCACGCCGAGCTGCATCATCAACGCGGCATCCGCAGGAGTCGCGACTCCGCCCGCCGCAAAATTGACCACGGGCATGCGTCCAAGTTCCTTGGTCTCTTTGACCCATTCATATGGCGCGCCGTTGTTCTTGGCAAAAGCCATCAATTCTTCATCATTCATCGTCTGCAACTGGCGAATGGAACCGATTACACTGCGGGCATGACGCACCGCTTCGACCACGTCGCCGGTGCCTGCTTCACCCTTGGTACGGATCATCGCCGCGCCTTCACCAATGCGGCGCAATGCCTCGCCAATGTTGCGGCATCCGCACACGAACGGAACTTTGAAGTTATGTTTCAAAATGTGATGTTCTTCATCTGCGGGGGTGAGTACTTCGGATTCGTCAATGTAGTCCACGCCAAGAGATTCCAAAATCTGCGCTTCTACAAAATGCCCAATACGGCACTTCGCCATCACAGGGATGGAAACCGCATCCATGATCTTCAGGATCATGTCAGGGTCCGACATGCGTGCCACCCCGCCGTCCGCGCGGATATCGGCAGGCACGCGCTCCAACGCCATCACCGCGCACGCGCCCGCATCTTCCGCGATCTTGGCTTGCTCGGCGTTCACCACATCCATGATGACGCCGCCTTTGAGCATCTGCGCTAAACCTTTTTTCTCTGTCCAGGTACCAGTCTTTGCTTCCATTTACTTTTTACTCCTTGAATTTCGCCTGTCTCGCAATCGCGAGAGGATTTTGATTTTTTTGTTTACTGATTTTTGTACTTGCACGCAAATTCTACCATGCGGAATATCTTAATCTCATAAGAGGACTGTAAGCAGGGGGCGTCCTTATTTTATGGAGTCAGAGAACTGGCTCCCGTGATTTCGGCGGCACGCCATTTCATGGCGCGTAGCTGCCTGACTCCAAAGCAACCAGCCTATACGGGGTTGACTCTTCCCGCTTAAGTGCTACAATTCACACAATGATACAATTAGTACAATACGAGAGACGCCTATGACAGAGAAACAACTAACCCTGCAACTCGATTTTCATTCCGGCTTGCCCATTTATACCCAGATCGTAAACCAGATACAAAGCCAACTGGTGAATGGGATATTGAAACCAGGCGATCAATTGCCAACCGTCCGCGCGCTGGCGTTGGAATTGAGAGTCAACTTCAACACCGTGGCGCGCGCCTATCGCATCCTTGATGAAGCCCGCATCATTTCCACGCAACAGGGACGCGGCACATTCATCACCGAAATACCGCCGCCGGAGGTCAGCGAGAAACTACGGAACGAGTCGCTGCTGGAATTGACAGACCGCTTCATCGGCGAAGCGACGCGTCTGGGATTTTCGGAGCGTGAAGTCAGCCAGATGGTTAGAGACAGGTTGAAGACTCGCAAAGAAGCGAATGTTCAAGAGAAAGATGAATAAGGAGAATGTCAAAATGAATTCAAGATACCTTAAGTCGCTTGTCCAAAACAAAAAAGAAGACCGGCACATCCCACCAATCGCTGGGACGATCTTCAGTGTGTTTCTGTTGATCTCCGTTCTCGGCGCGATCATCGGTGACGGAAAATACTCCGATGCCGTGCTTGGCGGGTGGGTTGTGTTTTGGATGCTGATCGGCATTTATATTTTGTTCGCGCTGAAGGTTGCGTCGCAATGGGAGAAGGTCATCGTGTTGCGGCTCGGCAAGTTCATCGGGCTGAAAGGACCAGGCTTGTTCTGGATCATTCCCATCGTGGACACCGTGCCGACATGGATCGATCACCGCGTGATGGTGACGCCGTTCGCCGCGCAAAAAACGCTGACCAAAGACACCGTGCCCGTGGATGTGGACGCCGTATTATTTTGGGTGGTGTGGGATGCCGAGAAAGCCGCGCTGGAAGTGGAAGACTACCGCGCCGCCGTGGACTGGGCGGCACAGACCGCACTGCGCGACATCATCGGCAAGAAGATGCTGGCGGATATTCTCGTTGGGCGCAGTTCGATTGATCAGGAATTGCAACAAGTGATTGACGAACGCACCACACCGTGGGGCGTGACAGTGCAGTCGGTGGAGATTCGCGACATCGTCATCCCGCAGGATTTGGAAGACGCCATGTCCCGCCAGGCACAGGCGGAGCGCGAGCGTCAGGCGCGTGTCATCCTCGGTGAATCTGAGAAGCAAATCGCGGCTTCGTTCGCGGAGGCGTCGCAGGCGTATATCAACAATCCCACCGCGCTGCATCTGCGCGCGATGAACATGCTCTTCGAAGGTTTGAAAGAAAAAGGCGCACTGGTCATCGTGCCAAGTTCCGCAGTGGATACAATGAACCTCGGCGGCTTGAGCGGCATGGTCTCGTTGGCGCAGAATACACTGCCGAAGGAAAAGGAAGACAGTGATCAGTGAACAGTGGGCAGTTTCACGTGAAACGCAGCGCAAGATGCCATTTTGCGCTGCGGATTTGGAAAGGAAAACAAAATGACAACCAAACTTACTTCAATCATTGTACTGATCTTGATCGGGGCTGCTGTCATCGTTGGCGCGTTGTTCTGGAATCAACTGCCTGAGCAGATGGCATCCCACTGGAACGCAAACGATGAAGTGGACAGCTACTTGCCCAAGTTCTGGGGCGTGTGGATGATGCCGCTGGTCACGCTCGGCATGTTCGCGCTGTTCCTCGTCATCCCAAGCATCGACCCGCTCAAGGCGAACATCGCGCAATTCCGCGGCGTGTTCAACCTCTTCATCCTGTTTATCACCGCCTTCATGCTCTATATGCACGGGCTGACGCTCGCCTGGAGCCTCGGCTACGAATTCCGCATGAGCGCCGCGATGCTGCCGTTCATGGGCATCCTGTTCGTCTTCGTCGGCTACATGCTGAGACAGGCAAAACGCAACTGGTTCATCGGGATTCGGACTCCGTGGACTCTTTCCAGTGACACCGTTTGGGACAAGACGCATCAACTCGGCTCGGTCCTGTTCATCGTTTCAGGAGCATTTGCCTTCCTCGGAGCTTTCTTCGGCGGACCAACCGCCATGTGGCTGACACTTGTGCCCGTGATCGGTTCGGCATTATTTCTGGTGATCTACTCCTTCGTGCTGTATCAGCGCGAGATGAAAGGTCAATAAATGGAAACCATCGTCGAAGTCAACGGGCTGGAGCGCACCTTCGGGCAGAACCGCGCCGTGGACGGGATGACGTTTCACGTGAAACAAGGCGAGGTCTTCGGGCTGCTTGGTCCTAACGGCGCAGGCAAGACCACCACCGTCCGCTTGTTGAACGGCATCCTGCCGCCATCAGGTGGAACAGCGCGAGTCTTCGGGTTTGACCCTGCAACAGACGGGCAAAAGATCCGCCAGCAAACGGGGGTGCTGACGGAATCTCCCGCACTGTACGAACGTCTCTCGGCGCGCGAAAATCTGGAATTCTTCGGCACGCTGGCGGGCATCCCTGAAAATACGCTCGGTCAACGCGTGCTGGATATTTTGAAATTCTTCGGCTTGCAAGAGCGCGTGGACGATAAAGTGGAAACCTACAGCAAGGGCATGAAACAAAGACTCGCATTGGCGCGGGCATTGGTACATGAGCCGCCGCTGTTGTTTTTAGATGAACCGACTTCGGGCTTGGATCCCGAGGCGGCACAGCAGGTGAACGAGTTGATTGCAGGACTCAATGAGCGCAGCGGGCAGACGATCATTTTAGCGACGCATAACCTGCTTGAAGCCCAGCGTTTGTGTGACCGCGTGGCAGTGCTCAACAAAGGGCGCATCCTTGCAATGGGCAGTCTCACGGAATTGACGAGCAAGTTGTGGCCCACGATGTGGGTGGATATTACGTTCTGGCAGGTGCCGTCCGAATCCGCTTGGGGGGCGGTGAAGGGTCAACGGGGCGTGAGGCAGGTTACAGGTCAGGGAGAGGCGTGGCAGGTGCAGGTCGAGAGTGCGGAAGTGATTCCGCAGATCGTCCAGCAGTTGGCGGGGCAGGGGGCTTCCATCCTCAAGGTCATCCCGCGTGATTACACGCTGGAGGATATTTATTTTGCGTTGCAGGCAGGTGAGAAATGAACTGGCGTTCGATCTGGGCGATTGCCAAAAAAGATCTGAAGGAAGTACGGCAGAACAAGGCGGCGTGGGGACCCGGCATTGTAGTGCCGCTGGTTTTCGCGATCATCATGCCGATGATGTTTATCATTTTGCCGCAGGTTATTCCCGTGGAGGATGTACAACGCGAGTTGGGCGATCTGGATGTGATGCTACGCGCCATGCCGCCTGCGCTGCAAGCATTATTTGAAGGCAAGAGTTTGGAGCAGATGTTCGTGCTTTATATGGCAGGTTTTATGCTGGCGCCGCTGTTCCTGATCATGCCGCTGATGTTTTCGTCCGTGATCGGCTCGGATTCGTTCGTGGGCGAACGCGAGCGCAAAACAATGGAAGCGCTGCTGTACGCGCCGACCAGCGACATGGAATTGTTTCTCGGCAAGGTGCTCGCGGCGGTCATCCCTGCGATTGGCTTGTCATGGATCACTTATGTGGTGTACATCATCGTGGTGAATGTGGCGAGTTATCCGCTGTTCGGCGAGATCTGGTTTCCGCTGCCGACGTGGTATCCGCTGATGTTGTGGATGACGCCTGCCCTGGCGGTGCTGGGGATTTCTGCGACGGTGTTGATCTCGTCCCGCGTGCGCACATTTATGGAAGCGTATCAGATGAGCGCATCGCTGGTGGTGTTGGTGCTGGCGCTCGTGGCTGGACAGATAAGCGGCGTGCTGTTTCTGGGAGTGGGTACCACGCTGGTGATCGGCTCGATCATCTGGCTGGTGGATGCGGCATTGATCTACTTGAGTGTGAAAAAATTCAAACGTAGTGCGTTGGTTGCAAAGTTATAAGGAGAACGAAATGACAAAACCTTTCAATTGGAAACTCTTTTTCATCGTATGGATTGCGGCAGTCTTTGGCATTATCGCCGTCATTCCATACACACTGACATTACAAGGCACGGTCTTGCAAGAATTGGATTTGCCGATTCC
>JAUXWL010000046.1 GCA_030680155.1 Anaerolineales bacterium | reverse complement strand
GCATGGACCTGTCTCCCACGCGCATCCCGCCTGGACTTCGGGTGGGAACCTGCCTGCGAAATACATTATCCACGCTGTAGGCCCCGTTTGGGGAGATACTCACGATGTGGGCACAGGCGGTGACGAGGATGCAAAACTCGCCTCCGCTGTGACAGGCTCCCTGCGTGTGGCGGATGAATTGAAATGCAAGTCCATTTCGATGCCTGCAATTTCGACGGGAATTTTTGGTTTTCCAAAAGACCGCGCGGCGGGAATCATTTTCAAATCCATCAATACCTATTTTGGCGCAAAGCCAGATTCATCAGTGAAACTTGTCCGCATTGTTTTGTTTGACGATGCAAGCGTTAATGTTTTCCTTGACGTATGGAAAAGAACATGGGTGGAATGATTACTTCCAACCAAAACCCGAAAATAAAATTAGTCCGCGCCCTCCTTGGACGTGCCAAAGAACGCCGTGAGGCGGGTGCATTCGTTGTAGAAGGGGTGCGTTTATTTGAAGAGGTTGTAAAAAGTAATTGGAAAATTCAATTCGTTTTGTTTGATGAAACTTTAAGCGAAAGGGGAAAATCACATGCCGAAGGTCTAAGATCAAAAGGCGTGGAGGTGGAGGAAGTTTCTCCCAGCGTGATGAAGTCCCTGAGCGAGACGGAAGCGCCGCAGGGTGTCGTCGCTGTCGTCAAATTTACCGATCTGCCAATTCCCGAATCCCCAAACTTCGTCCTCGTCCCAGATCAGATCCGTGACCCGGGCAATCTTGGCACACTGTTACGTTCGGCGGCGGCGGCGGGTGTGCAGGCTGTTCTAATCCCCCCTGAGACCACGGATGCGTTTGCGCCGAAGGTCGTCCGCTCGGGGATGGGAGCGCATTTCAGGCTGCCGATCTGTGTGATGAGTTGGGAGGAAATTGGGCGAGTTGTAAAGTTGGAAGGTTTGAAAGTTTTAATTGCAGACATGGACGGTCAATCATGCTGGGAAACGGATTTGCGTCAGCCCGTGGCTCTGATCATCGGAAGCGAAGCGGATGGGGCAAGCGAGTCCGCGCTGGGATTGGCAAATGAGAAAATCAGCATTCCGATGGCAGGGGAGGTGGAGTCGTTGAATGCGGGGGTGGCGGGGTCGGTGTTGATGTTTGAAGTGGTACGACAGCGGTTAGCGGTTAGCGGTTAGCGGTTAGCGGTTAGCGGTTAGCGAAGGAAAAGATGAAGATCCGATCCATTACTTATTTTTGTAATCCAAAATTCCCGCTTGAAGAAAAAGTCCTGCAAGATGCGGGAAGTTTTTTATCCAAAGCCAAATCCGCGTTTGAAGCGGCGGGCTACGAAGTGCAGACGGTACGGCTGGCGACGATTCCATTTCCACAATTGCTCGGCGAAAAAGGGATTGATGATCTGCCGAAATATGCAAATCAATTTGCAAAGGCAATACAGGAAGTGGGAATCGCGTATGCATCTCTGGGACCTGCGCTGCCTGAGTTTCCGCGCAGTTATCAGGTAATTCCCGAAGCGATTGCGGCGAGCGAAGATATTTTCTTCAGCGGGGCAATGACGGGAGATTCCACAATTCACATGGCGGCAGTCAAAGCCTGCGCGGAGGTGATCGTCAAATGTGCGCCGCTCGACCCGAACGGCTTTGCCAATTTACGTTTTGCCGCGCTGGCGAATGTCCGCGCGGGGGCGCCGTTCTTTCCGGCTGCGTATCATGATGATGACGAACCAGCATTCGCAATTGCGGTGGAGTCTGCTGATGTGGCGGTCAAGGCTTTTATGGGAGGAGCAGGTTTGGGCGAAGGTCGAAGCGCTCTTGTCACGGAGATCAGCAGGCACGGGCAGGTAATCGCGAAAACTGCGCGGGGACTTACGCATCACGCATCACGCATCACCTTCCTCGGCATTGATTTTTCGCTTGCGCCCTTCCCCGATGACGCGCATTCGCTGGGCAATGCGGTGGAGAAAATGGGCGTGTCGAAAATCGGGTTGCATGGTTCGCTTGCCGCGGCGGCGATCCTCACCGAAGCCATCGAGCGCGCTGATTTTCCTCACATCGGTTTCAATGGTTTCATGCAGCCGATTCTTGAAGATTCTATTCTGGCAAAACGCGCCGCCGAAGGAACGCTGACGATCAAGGATGCATTGCTTTACTCAGCGGTGTGCGGCACAGGGCTGGATACCGTCCCATTGCCCGGTGATATAACTTCGGATGAGATTACCCCGCTTCTGCTGGATCTGTGCGCCCTGGCGCTGCGACTCGACAAACCGCTTACTGCGCGGCTGATGCCTGTTCCCGGTAAACAGGCAGGGGATTCCACTGAATTCGATTTTGCATTCTTCGCGAACAGCAAAGTGATGAAGTTGGATTCCGAGCCTTTGTCGTTGCCGCTTGGTGGGGATGATGCGTTTGTGTTACATGCAAAAGCGGGGAAAAGCCGGGGCTGAGAAACTGTCAATTGGGGGAAACAGGTAACAGGTCAGGAATGAAGCGGGGATTTTTTAATGTTTATATCCATCAAAAAACGTATAATAAATAACCTTGCATATTTGTTAGGCGACGCATCGTCAAGTAAAGGAGGTTTTGCCTATTTTCAGTAAACAACCGAAACACAAATACAACCTTTCCCTGCCTTCTTATCAACCATTTATTCAGGAGAAAAAATAATGAAAAAGATTGTTCGCATTGCTATGGTCTTTGCTCTAATCCTTACAGCGTTCTCATTGGCAATGTCGCCTGTGCAGGCGAAGCCATCTGGAACGGTTGATGTGCAGATCCTCGCACTCAATGATTTTCACGGCAATCTTCTGCCACCCGCCGGGTCTTCCGGGCGTGTTGGCACGATTGATGCCGGCGGCGTGGAATACCTTGCCACCCATGTCAGCAACCTGCGTGCTTTGAACCCCAATACGGTTGTGGTATCTGCCGGTGACATGGTGGGAGCCAGCCCCCTGCTATCCGCGCTCTTCCATGACGAACCGACGATTGAAGCCTTCAACCTGATCGGTTTGGATTTCAATGCAGTTGGCAATCACGAGTTTGATGAAGGTTGGGCGGAATTGGTCCGCTTGCAGGAAGGCGGCTGTCATCCTGTGGATGGTTGTCTGGATGGCGACGGCTTTGATGGCGCTGATTTCCGCTTCCTGGCTGCGAATGTTGTCCGCAAGGATAATGGCAAGACCATCTTCCCCGCCTACAAACAACGTGCATTCCAAGGCGCAAGAATCGCCTTCATCGGCATGACCCTCGAAGGCACCCCCAGCATTGTGACCCCTTCCGGTATTGCGGATCTCAACTTCCTCGACGAAGCGGATACCGTCAATGCGCTGATCCCTGAATTAAAGAAGAAGGGTATCGAGACGATTGTGGTTCTGATCCATGAAGGCGGTGTGCAATCTGCTCCGGCGCCCTACAACGGTTGTACTGGCATTTCAGGTCCCATTGTGGACATTGTGGAGCGCTTTGATGATGCAGTGGATGTGGTCATCAGTGGCCACACGCACCAGCCCTATAATTGTGAGATCGACGGCAAACTGGTCACCAGCGCGTTCTCGTTCGGACGCCTCGTCACCAAGATCGACCTGACGATTGACCGCAAGACCGGCGATGTGGTCAGCATGGCTGCGGACAACCGCATCGTGACCCGTGATGTGCCAAAAGATGGATTATTGACCGCCTTGATCGCCAAGTATCAAGCCATCGCCGCGCCTCTGGAGAACCGTGTGATCGGTTCCATCACCGCGGAGATTACCCGCACACCCAATGCAGCCGGTGAATCTGCGCTGGGTGATGTGATTGCCGATGCGCAGTTGTACGCTACCACACCTCCCAGCCTCGGCGGCGCTGTAATTGCCTTTATGAACCCGGGCGGCATCCGTGCGGATCTGATCTACGCTTCCAGCCCCGCCAATGAAGGTGATGGGTTTGTGACCTACGGCGAGTCCTTTACAGTTCAGCCGTTTGGCAACAACCTGGTCACCATGACTCTAACCGGCGCGCAGATCGACACCCTGCTCGAACAGCAATTCGTCGGTTGTGGGCAAACCGCGAGCAGGATTTTGCAAGTCTCCGCTGGATTCTCGTATACCTGGAATACGGCTGGCGGCGCATGCGATAAAGTGGATCCTGCCACGATTATGCTCAACGGTGTCACGCTTAACCCAAGCGGCAGCTATCGTGTGACGGTCAACTCCTTCCTTGCAGATGGCGGCGACAATTTCTTCATCCTTCCTTCCGGCACGGACCGCCTCGGCGGCGCTGTGGATACGGATGCATTGGAAGCCTACTTCGTGGCATTCTCACCCGTTGCTCCCGGTCCGCAAGATCGGATTACGGTTATCACCGTCCCATAGTCTCATCTGATTAACAAAAAGTCTCCAGAGATTTCTGGAGACTTTTTGTTTACCGAAGCAGGCTTATTCCTCACGCCAATAATCACCGCCGCCACCCTCGCGTTTCATGATTCCCGCTCCAACCAGTTCGCGCCGCAGGGAGGCATAGTCTGCATGGTAGCCGCTTAATATCTCATTGACCTTTTTCTCGCTATATCTTTTGTTGACTTCAAAGGCTTTCACCACATAACGCAAGATGGCTTCCAGCTTTTTGCGTTGAGCCGGGATGGTCTTCAGACCGCCATCCTTGCGGACGAAATCTTTGACAACCTTGTTATCGTAGGCATCCGCATCCACATCCGCGACGGAGGCGGCGAGGTTTTCTTGTGAGAACAAGCTGCGTGATTTGAGCTCCAGCGCCTGCTCATCCAGTTGATAGACGTTGTAGTAGCTGTCCGTTTTGGCGCTGACCAGACCGACTTTGGCAAGTTTCGACAAGTGATGCGACACAGTGGACGCCTTGAGATTCAACAGGACGGCGAGTTCCTCCACGCTGTAGGGCTGCCGGGCAAGCAGACCGATAATTTTGAGACGGTTTGCGTCGGAGAGAGCCTTGAAAAAGGTGACAAGTTCTTCGCTCATGCATCACCTGCTTTGACGCGCCAATAACGTGAACCGTCGCTTTCACGGGCTAACAAGCCTGCGTCCACCAGGTCACGGCGCAGACCGGCTGTATCTTCGTTGAAACGCCTCAAAATGGTGTTCACTTCCCTTTCTGTATAGTTTTTATCGAACTCAAAGAACGGAATCAAATATTCCAGAATCGGGCGTAACTTCGCTGGCTGGAGCGGAACTTGTTTGATGCTGCCATCCGCGTTGAGGTGGGCTTTCAGAACCTTTTTGGATTTTTTGTCCAAATCTTCAGGCGGGATGTAGGATGGGCGCGCTTCCGCCAATTTTTCCCGTGCAAGGACGGCAAGCCTGTCGTTGTTGAGGGTGTAGACACCATCGGTTTGGGTGATGGCTCCCACAAACTCGAGGAATCCCAAATGGGTCAGGGAATCCTTGGGGGAAAGCTGCAACCGTTCAGCGATTTCCTTACGGGTGGCGGATTCCTGGGAGAGCAGGCCGATGATCCGCAAGCGCTGCGGGTCAGACATGGCTTTTACAAAATCGAGCATTTCATTCATGGTTCACTTCCGTAGATTTATTTCGATGAGTATCGAATTAGATTTTAGAAGCGAATCCGCGATTTGTCAAGGGGTTTATTGAAGAGAGGGATTCAAACACGAAGGACACAAGGTACACAAAGGAATTGCCGAAGCGATTCCTTTGTCTACTTTGTGCTTCGATATTCAAGGCGGGAAGCAATTCTCAGTTGAGAACTTCGATATTTGGTTCAAGAGGAATGCGGTTAATCAAATCGATAAAATCCGCTTCGGTCACTGCGGACTGGGGTTTGTCCATCAGGGCCAGCAGCGTGGCTTCCATGACGTTGGTGCCGAATGAGCGTCCCTCCAGCCGTGGCGTGACGGTGACCAGAATGTGCAGGTTGCGTTTTTGTAGTTCCTCCACATTTTTGGGCGTGGTGGTGTTCGTAACGATGATCTTACCGCTCAAGTCATCCGGCATGTATTGGCGGATTTGCAGAAAATCACCCGCAATTACCTGGGAGCGTTCGTAATATTTCGCCCATTTTTTCTGCGGGGGTTTATCCTGTTCCGAACCAAGCGGGTACAGCCAGGGAAATGGCGCTTGCGTAATTACAGGCAGTAACACCGCCGCCACCTTCCGCGCGGAGCGGAGCGAGTACATGGGGATGGGCAGCCCAAGCGCGAACATGAAATCGCCAAAGGTCACATCCAACCCCGCATCGACCATGGCTTTGCCCATGCTGTAGCGTTCGACAACGGTGGTTTTGAGCGCGGGCAATCCCTTGAGGGAACGACCTTCTTTTTCATTGAGATATTTTTCGAGGTATTCAAAGGCGCGTCTTTCCAGCAGTCCCTTCACACCGTTGCCATCCCCCACTTTGCTGATCTTGATTGCATTGCGAAGTCGTTTGGCATCGCGGAAGTAATATCGTTTATTTTCGATCTGCATGAAAAACTCAACCCCGCCCGCGCCGAAGGCATCCACTTTGCCGTCAAGTTCCTGATAAAGCTGGATGGCTTTCTTAAAATCGCCGTTCGTTCCGCGCCGAGAGATTTCACATTCCTGCCCTAAAAACGTGTGCCTTGTGGTGTGGTCACGCGAGGACGACCCCACACTGATGGATACGATCTTTTTCACCTGCCGCCTCCGTATGGATGAGATGGCTTATTGTACGACGCTCCGCTTCAGACTGGGGAGAGGCTGGGGACGACAAAACAGGCATGAGCGTAGTCCCGAAGCGTCTGAACGTCCACGGTGTTGTATCATGAGCGGAACAGAGAAAAGTCTCCCGGCTTTCGTCCGCGCTGACAACCTAAAAAATGCAATTTGTCACCGTACTGGGTATAATCCAAATTGACCAACTAATGAGGCTATCCGAAAATTCCCGGAGCGCGGACTTCAGTCCGCAATGCTAAGGCAGACTAAAGTCTGCACTCCGATTTTTCGGATAAGCACCAAACTTAATCAGGAGGTGTCCGTGGATCTCACGAAGCACGCTTTTTTTGAGGGAAAAAATGTCCCTCTGAGCGAAGCAAACATAAGCATTGCCACACATGGTTTTTTATATGGGACCGCCGTTTTCGGCGGTATGCGGGCATACTGGAACGAAGAGAAGCAGCGTCTCTTCGTTTTTCGTCCTTATGACCATTTCCGCCGCTTATTGAATTCGGGCAAGCTGATGTCAATGAACATTCCGTACGATGAGGAGAGTTTAATTCAACTCACACTCGACCTGTTGAAGACGGATGAATGGAAGCAGGATGTGTACCTGCGCCCGACCATTTACAAGGCGGACAAGGGCATTGGCGTGCGTCTGCATGAATTGAAGGATGAATTCTGTATGTTCGTGCTTGCATTCGAGAAATACGTCAAGAACGATACGAACGCACATGTGACCATTTCATCCTGGCGGCGCATCGACGACAACGTCATTCCAGCGCGCGGGAAAATAGCGGGCGCGTATGCCAACTCTGCGTTGATCAAAACCGACGCCAACCGCGCAGGCTTTGATGAAGCCATCGTGCTCGACAACAACGGTCATGTTTCGGAAGGTTCGGCGATGAATATTTTCATGGTGCGTGACGGGCTACTGGTCACCCCGCCCATCACGGATAATATTCTCGAAGGCATTACGCGCCGTTCCATTATCGAGATCGCCCGCAAGGAACTGGGGCTTGAAGTGGTGGAACGTTCGATTGACCGCACGGAAGTGTTCATTGCAGAGGAAATGTTCATGACGGGAACCGCCGCGCAGGTGGTGGCTGTGACAAAAGTGGATCACCGTCCCGTTGGCAGCGGGGTCATGGGTCCCGTCACATCCAGGCTGCGGGAAACGTTCGATGACATTGTACGCTCGAAGAATCCCAAATACCTGCACTGGAATGTGGAAGTGAAGTAACCAGTCCGTGGACGATAGACTATCTTAAAAAGGCTCTCCCGTTTCTGGCGGGATAACTGCCTGCACAAGAGCTTCTGCCGCGGATTTCGCTAATTTTCGCGGATTGAAAAGGAAAATTCGCGTGAATCCGCGTAATCCGCGGCTAAGGTTTTGGCTTTCCCGTTAAAAACGGGAGAGCCCTTAAAAACAAATCCTCCCCAAAACAGGGGAGGATTTGTTTTTGGCTGCTTACGGGTTCTTTCTGAACTTCACCAGCGCAAGATTCTTACTGCAATCATTGAACGTATCAATGGCGATGGCATCGGAGAGCGGCAAACCAGCCTGATCAAAAATCTGGATGAAGAGCAGGTCGTCCGATGAAAGCGGCACAGGGCCGAGGAAGAACTCATAACCGGATTTTCCATACGCCTGGGCGATACCGCTGACGGTTAACTCGTTTTTGGTCTTGTTGTTGTAGAAACCAGTCAGGCGGATGGCAACACCGAGAACATCGGCATTATTAGAGTCTACGATCGTCCCTGCAACACCCTGCCAGTTACAGCCCGCCTCCGCATGGATGATGGTGCTGTCAATGTACGTGACGGTGGTAGCGAAGGGCGCCTTGGGTGTTTTCGTAGGGGTTGGCGTAATGGATGGAGTAATCAAGGAGAGCGGCGTCAGCGAAGGCTCCAGCGTAAAGGTCGGCACCAGCGTGGGTGTCCCGGTGCCGATGGCAGGCGTGGGCGTCCACGTGGGTTCCAATTGGATCGGCGTGATCGTGGGAGTGGGAGGCAAATTCAAATTCACGCTCGCAGGCGAAAATGGATTAATGGCTGAATTGGGGGAGAGGAAGATCGCCACAAAATACAAGCCAATACAAAGCGCCATAACCAGCATGAGGATGCTCAGCACATCCCACAGGTCGAGGCGCGAAGCTTGTTTTTTGGGCGCGGGTGAATCTTCGTAGTTGAAATCACTCATTGAGATACTCCAAAATCATTCATTTCCCAGCAGTTGATCGCTGTAGACTTTTATGGGTAAAACCCCATTTTATGGCGCAAGCACAACATCGCTGCTGGCGCGGGCATCGGCGAGCCAGTCCTTCAATGCCAGTTCCTGCATGGTCAACAGGGCGTCGGGCGAGAGCGCATGCTCTGCGCGTTCGACAGCTTTGAAGATATGGAAGCCTGCATCGGTGACAATAATTCCGCTCACACCGCCAGATTGCAGGGCAAAGACCGCTTCATCCGCCTGGGCATTCAGCAAATAGCCTTGCGGAACCCAACCCAATTCCCCCTGTGTAACGGGGTCATAGACCGCCGCCACTTCATCGAAATCTTCACCATTGTTCAGGCGCGCCAGCGCAGTCTGCGCATTCGCCTCATTATAGGTCAAAATCTGCCGCAGGTGAATTTGCTCCATCGCCAACGGCACACTCGCAATGATTTTGTCACGCATCCATGCCGCTTCGCTGGATCGCTTCAGTGCAATGCGGAAGGATGCAGCATCATACCCGTTCGCAGACTGCCATGCGGATAATGCCTCCGCTCCGCCAACCTCCGCCGCCAACGCATCGATCCTGGACTGGAGGTCTGCTTCCGTTATATTGAAATTCTCCTCCCTCGCAGCTTGACTCAGCAACACCTGTGCGATCAGGTCTTCCAACACAATGCGGTTCGCATCCTCATCAGAGACGGCGCTACCGAGCGCGGTCTGTGCGGCTTTGAAGCGCGCCAGTTCCGCTTGAAACTCGGCAATGGTAATGTACTCTCCATTGACGATTGCCGCCGAAGGCGGTGGAGTGGCAGTGGGAGGTTCAGGTGTGGATGTCGGCAATTCGGGGGTGGGCGTGCTCGAGGTCCCGAAGGAGGCGCAGGCGCTTAATCCCAACACGAGTATCAATATGAATTGAGTCAAAATACGGGGCTTTGCAAACATTCGGAGAATTATACCGTGAGCAGGCGTTACATAAATAAAAAGTAGGGACACGGCGGCGCCGTGTCCCTACAAATTTGTGAATGGATCGGTTTAGTAATCCATGCCGCCCATGCCGCCAGGAGGCATGGCGGGAGCATTTTCCTTCGCAGGCATGTCGGTGATGAGCACGTCTGTGGTGAGGATCATCGCAGCGATGGAAGCGGCGTTTTCGAGAGCACCACGGACCACCTTGACGGGATCGATCACACCAGCCTTGATCATGTCGGTGTATTCGCCGGTGAGGACGTTGAAACCGATATTCGAGTTCTTCTTCTCGGCAGCGGTGCGGCGGACGGTGTCAATGATGACGGAGCCGTCTTCGCCGGCGTTGGAAGCCAGTTTGCGGATCGGGGCTTCAAGCGCCTTCTTGACAATATTGATGCCGACTTTGATCTCTTCGTTCTCGTCATCGGCGTGAGCTTTGGCGAGCTTATCGAGTTTGTTGGCAGCGTTGATGAGGGAGATCTCACCACCGGGGACGATGCCTTCTTCCACTGCGGCGCGAGCGGCAGAGAGAGCGTCTTCCACGCGATGCTTCTTTTCCTTCATTTCAGTTTCGGTCGCGGCGCCCACGCGGATGATGGCAACACCACCGCTGAGCTTGGCGAGACGTTCCTGAAGTTTTTCCTTGTCGTAATCGCTGGTGCTCTTGTCCATCTCGATGCGGATTTCCTTGATGCGGCCTTCGATTTCGCTTTTCTTGCCCTTGCCGCCGATGACGGTGGTGTTTTCCTTGTCGGAAACAACCTTCTCAGCGCGGCCAAGATCCTGCACGGTGGCGGATTCGAGCTTGCGACCGGTCTCTTCGGAGATGACCTGTCCACCGGTGAGGGAGGCGATATCCTGCAACATGGCCTTGCGGCGATCACCAAAGCCAGGGGCCTTGATGGCGAGCACGTTCAACATGCCGCGGATTTTGTTGAGGATCAGGGTGGCGAGAGCTTCACCGTCCACATCTTCAGCGATGATGACGAGTTCGCGCTTGCCAAGTTGGACGAGTTTTTCGAGCAAAGGAACGATGTCCTGTGCGGCGGAAATTTTCTTGTCATAGATCAAGACATACGCGTCGCTGATCTGGGCTTCCATCTGGTCGCCGTTGGTGATGAAGTAGGGGGAGAGATAACCGCGGTCGAACTGCATCCCTTCGACATATTCGGTTTCGAACTGCATGGTCTTGGATTCTTCAACGGTGATGACGCCGTCCTTACCGACCTTGTCCATCACGTCTGCGATCAATTCACCGATTTCCGTATCCGCCGCAGAGTTGGTGGCGACGGAGGCGATCTCTTCACGGGTGTCGATCTTGGTCGAGTTCTTCTTGAGTTCGACGACAATGGTCTCGGTGGCGAGTTCAATACCGCGCTTGAGCAGCATGGGGTTGTAACCAGCTTCGAGAGCCTTGAGTCCCTCGGTCACGATGGCATACGCCAAAACGGTGGAGGTGGTTGTACCGTCACCGGCGATGTCATTGGTCTTCTGGGCGGCTTCCTTGAGGAGTTGGGCGCCCATGTTCTCGAACGGATCTTCGAGTTCGATTTCCTTCGCAACGGAAACACCGTCATGCGTGATGGTGGGGGAACCGAATTTGCGGTCGATTGCCACATTGCGGCCTTTGGGTCCGAGAGTTGCGGAAACAGCATTCGCAACCACCGTCATACCGTTCTTAAGCTTACGGCGGGCTTCTTCTGAAAATACAATTTGTTTAGCAGCCATGGTTCACTTCCTTTTTATTTTGTTATGTCATTGCGAGGACGTTCTTCCCGAAGCAATCTCCCCGTAAACAAGGGACTGCTTCGTTCCTCGCAGTGACATTCTTATCCGACAATGCCGAGAAGGTCGCTCTCGCGCATGATGAGCAATTTCTTGCCATTGATCTTGACCTCAGTGCCAGAGTACTTGGCGAAGAGGATCACATCGCCGACCTTGACATCCATGGCAACGCGTTCACCCTTGTCATTGCGGTCGCCGGGGCCGGCTGCCAATACTTTGCCCTGTTGGGGTTTTTCCTTCGCGGTCTCGGGAAGAACGATACCGCCAGCGGTTACTTCTTCCTGTTCGATGGGTTCCACGAGCACGCGGCCGCCCAAAGGTTTAAATGAAATTTTTGCCATTTCTTGCCTCCGTAAGAGATTTGGATTTTTTGATAAGCACAACATTAGCACTCAACTCACGTGAGTGCTAATGGCTATCTTACACAGTTGAAAGGACAAAGTCAAGGGGGAATGTAAAAATTCTTACAAAACTCTGACGGACATCTCCCCCGCTTCACTCTGGGCTTGAGCCTGCTCTGCCGACGAATAGCATTCCCCACGCCGACAGATTTACGGCATGGGCGTCGCGGTTGCAGCAGGCGCGGTGGCTGTGGCGCTCACCCCGGCACTTGCACCCACATCGAACGCGCAGATCGTACGCACCACCACCATGTCCGCGGCGATGTTCGGGTCGCTGACATATTCCGAGGCTTCGATGATCGATGCGATGGCCAGCGCCTCGCTACAGTGACTCACCTTGGGCGTACTCAACGCTGCCAACTCCGAGGCATAAATATCATAGTAATACACGGTACTCAGCGAAAGCGGCAGACCTTCCACATCCGCAGGCGTGTCATTGGGACCACACCCCCCGCGCCCGTCGCAGGATTCCTCAGCTGTACAGCCGCGCACCGCACACTTGAAGGCAAGGATGCCCGTTTCGTAGTTGCGGTTCTTGTGATATAGCACACCCAACTCGCCATAGAAGACCGCATTATCAGGCTGGAACTCAATCGTCTTCTGCACGTTGCGGATGGCGATGAAGAACTCACCCATCTGCGAATACGTCCTCGCAATGGACAGGTACGGAGTTGGGTCTTGCACGCCCAATTGCTGGTTGATGCGGGCAGTCTGGGCGAAATACTCCAGCGACTTCTCATACAACTGACGCTGCACTTCTTCATTCGGACTTTCAAACGCAAGGCGGCGATAGCCCGCGCCCGCCCGCAGGTACAGGAAGGTCAGATTCGGCGTGATCGCAATGGCACGGTCATACGCTTGAATGGCAAGCGCGTATTCTCCCAGCGACTCCAATACATAGGCATGGACACGATGCACATCCATCAGGGACGAATCGCGCTGCAACGCCTGCTCAATCACCTGTTGGGCCTGTGTCCATTTTTGCTGATCGACCAGCACCTCGGCATAGAATGCCAGCGCCAGCGTGTTGGAATTGTCCAACTGCAAAGCACGGACCGCCTCTTCTTCAGACTTTCGCAACAGAGCCTGTTCCTCGCGGTCATCCGAAATATAGGATGCCTTCCAATTCAACGCAAAGGAATTCATGGCATGGGCATAGCTATTATCGGGATTCGCAGCGATTGCCCTTTCAGCGGATTCAATCGCCTCATCCAGCCGCGCAAGGATGTCTGTCTGACGGACAAGCAGGGCAGTGGAATAGGTCTGGATGCGCGATAACTGCGCCAGGACTTCCGCGTTATTCGGGTCCACGCGGGCGGCTTCTTCATAGGCAATGATGGCCGCATCCAATTGACCTGCGGTGAAGTGCGCATCGCCTTCAAGGGTGTAGGATGTGGCAAAACGCGTCGGCGTGGGCGTGGGCAGGAAGAGCGGTTTGATATCACCCACCTGCATCAAGCGGAAGACCCACACTCCCGCCAGGATCAACACGACCCATAGGAACATGCGGTAGACACTTGAATCGTCACGACGACGAAAGAGCGGACGTTTTTGGGAAATGTTCATGGGGTGGGCGTGTCTGTCGAAACAGGATCAGGTGTCGGCGAGGAAAGAGGCGCGGACGGCGTCTGCGCGAGATTCTGCTGGCAGCGGCTGACAATCGCATTGGCATTTTCCACGGCCAGTTCATCCGAAGGAATGCGGGAGATGATCAAATCTGCGATTTGCAGCGCCTCGCCGCATTGGTTCAGGCGGGAAAGGGCCAGCCCATAGGTGAAGTAATACTCGGCAATCCGCGGAAAATCAGGAGCAAGGTTAAGCGACTCCAATTGGGAGCCGTCTGAAGCAAGCCCGCCTTTGACCACGAAGGCAAGTTGTTCCACCGCCTCGGGCCAGTAGGCGTTGCGATAATACATCACGCCAAGGTTGCCGCGCAGGTTTGTATCAGCCGGGGAATTATCCACCGCGGATTCGGCGTACTGCATGGCTTTGCCGTATTCACCAATGGTGGCATACGTGCGGGACATATACAGGTCTGGCAGCGAGTTTTCGGGATTAAGCGCATTGGCGCGGGTGAACGACTCCACTGCCTTATCATAAATTCCCAGAATGCGATAATTGGTGCCAATAAAGAGATGCAGGTCGGCAATGTTGGGATTGATCGCAATTGCCGCCTCATACTCGTGGATGGCTTCTTCGTAGTTACCGGTGGCTTCCAGAATGATGCCGCGCGCGCGGTGCGTTTCGAGCGTGTTCGGCGCCAGCGCCTGCGCCACCTTGGATTCTTCGATGGCTTTTTCTACGCCTTCAAAAGAGCCTGTGCCGCTGTAATAGGAATCCACCAGGATCTCTACGTAGTAGGCATGGGCCAGCGCATTGTTCGGGTCCAGTTCGAGCGCGCGCTTGATGTCTCCTTCTGCCTGAAGATATTCGCCCTGAAAACTGAGCGCCCACGCACGCACGGCAAAGGCCATCGAATTGCCGGGGTTAAGCAAAAGCGCATCTTCGGCGCTGGTCTGTGCCTCTTTGTATTTTCCAGCAAAGACCAGCGTCTTCGCCAGCATAATGTGCAGGGCGGGGTCATCGGGACGCGAAGAAACTGCCCGCTTATACGCGTCCACAGCCGGCAGGAGTTTTCCTTCCTTGAATGCAGTTTCCGCTTCCGCCACAAGCGCCTCCGGCGCAATGGTCGGCGTGGGAGAAGGCACGCCCAATGGCTGGATCGTGGGCACGATGAAACTATTGATATATCCAGCCGCCAGCACAAGCAACACAAGCAAAATAATACGGAACCAATTCGGTCGGCTCCGCCGTTTGTTCATACTCCATTTACTTCCACGCAGGTACATGAATTTATATTACCATTCGCGCGAAACCAACGTCAAGCGGGGATTAATCTCTAATTTGCCTCTTATTATGCTAAAATCGCGCCATGCAATTCGAGGTGTTCACCCTCCTGCCCGAAGTTTTCCCCTCTTATCTTGAAACCAGCATACTCAAACGCGCGCGTGAACGGGGATTGATTCACGTCAACGTACACAACATCCGCGACTATACCCACGACAAACACCACACCACCGACGACACGCCCTACGGCGGCGGCGGCGGAATGGTGATGAAACCCGAACCGGTCTTCGAAGCCATCGAATCTGTGATGGGGACAAAAACGCAGCAGACTCCGCCCGAGCCTGTTTCAAACATCCCGATCATTCTCCTCACCCCGCAGGGACGTGTCTTCAAGCAAAGCATCGCCCAGGAACTATCCGCACACCCGCGCATCGCCCTCCTGTGCGGACGTTACGAAGGCATCGACGAGCGCATCCGCGAACATCTGGTCACGGATGAAATTTCCATCGGCGATTACGTGCTGACCGGAGGCGAACTTCCCGCGCTCATCCTCATCGACGCTGTCGCCCGCCTGCTCCCAGACGTCCTCGGCGACCCCACCGGCGCAGAAGACGACTCGCACGCGATGGGATTACTTGAATACCCGCACTACACCCGTCCGCCTGAGTTTCGCGGCTGGAAAGCGCCCGAAGTCCTGCTCTCCGGCGACCACGGCAAAATAGACAAGTGGCGCAGGCAGCAGGCATTGGAACGGACTTTTAGAAAACGCCCGGATATGTTGGAAACGGCGGGATTAACGAAGGAAGACAAAAAAATCGTCGAACATCTAAAGTCCAACGTCAAAAACCTTCGACCTTAGACGCTCGACGTTGGACGTTCGACGTTAAACGTCAAACGTTAGACTCAAATCTGGAGGAAACCATGAAACTCAACTACGGCAAGACCTTCCTGCTCGGCTTTGGCTTTTTTGGCATCAGTGTCATCTGGGGCGTATACAACGCCTTCGTCCCCATCTTTCTATCGGATAAGTTCGGGCTGGCGCCCGCGCTGATCGGCTTCTTCATGACGCTCGATAACATCGCGGCGCTCTTCATCCAGCCGCCCGTTGGCGCATGGTCCGACCGCCTGCGCACCCGCTGGGGACGTCGCATTCCCTTCCTGCTCGTCGGCGCGCCGGTCACAGCCGTTGCATTCGGCTTGATTCCAATGGCAGCAGCGCTTCCACTTTTTGTGGCCTGTACCAGCACCCTCCTGCTCAGTGCGGCGCTGTGGCGCACTCCCGTCGTGGCGCTCATGCCCGATATCACCCCGTCAAAATTCCGCTCGCAGGCAAATGGCATCATCAATTTCATGGGCGGCTTTGGCACCATCGTAGCCCTGCAAACCGGCGGTCTGCTGTACAAGATGAGTCCCAGCTTTCCATTCTGGCTTGGTTCCGTACTCGTGGTCATTGCCGCTTTGGTTGTTTTCCTCTTCATCAAAGAACCCAAAGACTATGAAGAGACCGAACGCCAACCCGGTATGATCGACAGTTTAAAAGAAGTAATCAACGACCCGGACAAAAGCGGACTTCGCATCCTGCTGGCCATCTTTTTCTGGTTCCTCGGTTTCTCGGCAGTGGAGACCTTCTTTACACTTTACGCCAAGAACCATCTCGGCTTGAACGAAGGGGACGGCGCGACCCTGCTATCCGTTTTGCCGCTATTCTTCGTGCTGTTCGCCATCCCCTCGGGCTATGTGGCAGGCAAGATCGGGCGCAAGACCACCATCTCCATCGGGCTGGTCACGATTACCGTCATGCTCATCTTGCTTTACATCACACCCGCCAGCGCCCTGCTGACAGGCATTGCCCCCCTGCCCCTGGTTGGCATCCCGCTCGTGGAAGGCGGTACACGCATGCTGACACTGGCAGGCGTGCTGCTGATCCTTGGCGGCATCGGCTGGGCATTCATCAACATCAACTCCCTGCCCATGATCGTGGACCTGACCAACGCGGCGCGCATCGGCACCTTCACCGGGTTGTACTATCTGTTCTCCACCTTCTCCGCCATCATTGGTCCCAATGTGAACGGTTGGGCAGTGCAACTAACCGGCGGCGACTACAACATCATCATGATCATTTCGCCGGTCTTCATGCTCATCGCGCTGGTGATGATGCTCGGCGTCAAACGCGGCGAAGCAACAAGTTCGGAGTAACGAGTTACGGATTACGTGGCGCGCATTACGCATTTTATTTTTCCGGCGATTACCTGCCTGGCCCTCTCAGCCTGCATGCAATCGCCGGATTGCTTTCGACAGGATGTCTTCTGCGCGGCGCTGGTCACCGACACACTTGGGCTGGATGACCATGGCTCCAATCAGGATGCATGGGCAGGGCTGGAGGAAGCCAAAGCCAGCGGACTTGCGAATCACGTTGCCTACATCGAATCTGTGGATACGCGCGATTACGAAAAGAACATCGCCTATTTTGCAGATCTCGGTTTTGACATGATCGTCACCGCCGGCATCGGATTACAGGATGAAACGCTTCGCTCCGCCGACCTGTATCCTGCTTCTGTTTTCGTGGGCATCAACCAACCCCAGGCAGACTCACCGCCCAACTTCATCTCCATCACCTTCCCGGAAGACCAAATGGGATTCATGGCAGGCACACTGGCCGCGAAGTTGACAAAAACAGGCGTCGTCGCCGGGGTGTGCGAGACAGCAGGCATCGACTCGATGTGGCGGTATTGCGAGGGCTTCCGCGCAGGGGCGATATATCAGAAAGATGATGTCAAAGTCCTGATCGCCTATCGAGAGAATGGGCATCGTGAACAATTATTCGTAGATGAAACATGGGGCTATGACACCGCAAGCAAGCTCATCTTCCGTGGCGCGGATGTGGTCTTTGCGGCAGGCGGCGTGACCGGGCAGGGCGCCCTCCGCGCGGCTTCAGAGGCGGGGGTGTTGGCGATTGGCACAGAACGAGATCAGGCGGCAGCATTGGGAGAATCAGGTAACAGCGTGGCGACCTCTCTATATGGGCGCACCAGCTTCGAGGTCCAGGAAGTGATGCGCCTGCTGCGGGACGGGCAGCCCACCGGGGTGGTGACAGGTCAGATTCTATTTGTGCCGCTGAATCAGAGCTTTCCTGAGAATTTTGGGGTCGAAATGGAAAATTTGCGGGTCATTCTCCAAGATGGAAGAATCATTACAAATGTCCCTTTTGAGCAACCTTAAGATTGTCCAGTCTTGCACAAAGGTTGGAGAAGATTTATACTTGCAATGTCGTAAGGCTTTGCCAATCGGCTTGGCCATAATATTTACTCTTCTAGAGGAGAAGAAAATGAAAAAGATTTACTTTGTTTCAGCGCTGTTGATCATCGCTTCGATGGTTCTCGCGGCTTGCGGCGGCTCTGCGGCCCCCGCTGCCGGCGGGATTAAAGTTGGTCAGGTGACTGACCTCGGCGGTATCGATGACAAGTCTTTCAATGCCACCGCCTATGCCGGTATTGAACAAGCTGTCGCCGAATTGGGTGTGGAAGGCAAGTATCTGGAATCCACCCAGCAAGCCGACTACAACAAGAACATCCAGCAATTCCTGGATGAAGATACCGACCTGATCGTGACCGTCGGTTTTCTTCTCGGTGTAGACACCGCGGTGGCCGCGAAAGCCAACCCCGGTACCAACTTCGCCATCGTGGACTATGCCTACCCGGACTGCTTCGGCACCGATTTCGTCGAAGGCCAGACCTGCGGTTCTGCAACTGAACTGTCCAATGTTCTCGGCTTGGTCTTCGCAATCGACCAGGCTGGTTTCCTCGCTGGCTACGCCGCGGCCGCCTCCACCGAGACCGGCAAGGTTGCCACCTTTGGCGGCATCAACATCCCCCCAGTGGCCGCCTTCATGATTGGTTATGAAGCGGGTGTGAACTACTACAACGCACAAAAGGGCACGAGCGTGGAAGTCCTCGGCTGGGATACCGCTGCCAATGCAGGTTCCTTCACCGGCAATTTTGACTCCCTCGATGATGGCCGCTCCTTCGCCGAATCCTTTGTTCAGGAAGGCGCCGATATCGTCATGCCTGTAGCTGGACCTGTGGGACTTGGCTCCGCCGCCTACTGCCAGGAAACTGGCTCCTGCAAGATCATCGGCGTGGATACCGACTGGACTGTTTCCTCCCCTGAATACACCGACATCATCCTCACCAGCGTTCTAAAGAACATGAACGTTGCCGTGTACGATGCGATCAAGGCTCAGGTTGACGGAACCTTCGCTGGCGGCGTGTACGTCGGCACGATTGCAAACGGCGGTGTAGGACTCGCTGATGTTGCCGGCGCTTCCGCTGAACTCAAGGCTGAGCTTGAAGCCATCCGCGAAGCTTTGGGCAATGGCTCGCTCACTGTCCAATAATTTTGCCCGTTTGATAAAAAAGGCCGGGGGAACATCCCCCGGCCTTTTCCTGTCTTTTTTTCATGGACTCCGAAGGTCTTTTTACCGCGATCTCAATATTGCCTCAACCCATTCTGCACCCCCATTTGAACCACCCAAACTCCACAACATTTCAGACCAGTCCGAATTCTTTGGATACAATTGGGCACGGTGCAGGAAAGACCTTTAGGGTTCGATGAAATCTGCTCACTTTACGGAGGGCTTGTAATGACGAATGTCCTGGAATTGAAAGGCATCACCAAGCGTTTTCCCGGCGTGCTTGCCAATGACAAGATTGACATCACCTTGCGGGAGGGGAAGATTCTCGCTTTGTTGGGGGAAAACGGCGCAGGCAAAACTACACTGATGAACATCTTATACGGGTTATACAAACCCGACGAAGGCAGCATCAGCGTCCGCGGCCAGGAAGTGGATATCCACAGCCCGAACGATGCGATCTTGCAAGGCATTGGCATGGTGCACCAGCACTTTATGCTGGTACCGGTGATGACCGTCACCGAGAATGTGATGCTCGGCATCGAGCCGACGAAGAACGGAATATTTCTGGACAAGGAAAAGGTCGCCAACCGCATCCGCGAAATCTCAGACCAGTATGGGCTGGAAGTAGACCCGAATGCCTACATCAAAGACCTGCCGGTGGGCATTCAGCAGCGCGTGGAGATCATTAAAGTGCTCTACCGTCAGGCTAATATTCTCATCCTTGATGAACCGACCGCCGTATTGACCCCGCAGGAAGTGGAGGGGTTATTCAAGATTATTGATACCCTCATTAAATCCGGCAAATCCATTATTTTTATTACCCACAAATTGAAGGAAGTACTCGCGGTTGCAGACGACATCACCGTCCTGCGCCTCGGTAAGGTTGTCGGTTCAATTGACCCAAAGGAAGCCACCTCCAAGAAGCTAGCCGTTATGATGGTGGGGCGTGACGTGAACCTTGTGGTGGATAAAAAGCCTGCCAGCCCTGCTGAGCCTGTGCTGGTGGTGGAAAACCTATACGTGCGCGATGAGCGCCAGAACCTGACCGTGCAGGGTGTCTCGTTTGATGTCCGCAAGGGTGAGGTACTGGGTATTGCCGGTGTGCAAGGGAATGGTCAGACCGAGTTGGTCTACGCCCTCACCGGGCTCCTGCCCCTTGAGGAGGGTACCATCCGCCTGCTGAATGAACCCATTCTGCGCACCACCCCCCGCAACATTCTCGAACGCGGCGTGGCACACATCCCTGAAGACCGCCAGCGCCATGGGTTGATCCTGTCCTTCCCCATCCATGACAATCTGATGCTTTGCACATACTACAAGAAGCCCTTCGCGAACGGTGTCTCCCTGCAGGAAAAAATCATTTATAGTAACGCCGAGGATTTGGTGGAACAGTTCGACGTGCGCACCCCGAACATCTACGTCAATGCGGGGACACTCTCTGGCGGCAACCAGCAAAAAGTGATCGTGGCGCGTGAATTCTCCCGCCCGATTGAAGTGCTGATCGCCTCCCAACCCACCCGTGGGCTGGATGTCGGCTCCATCGAATATATCCACAAGCAGATCATCAAGAAACGCGACGAAGGCACAGGCGTGCTGGTGGTCTCCTCCGAGTTGGACGAAATCCTTTCGCTTTCAGACCGTATTGCCGTCATGTACAAGGGACAGATCATGGGCATCCTGGAAGCCAAAACAGCCACCAAGGAACAACTTGGACTGCTCATGGCAGGCGTTCACCTGGCTGAAACCACCCAATCCTAATCAGGAGATTCATCAGTGAAAAAAACGGATACTCCATCCCAACCACCCGAAACCAGGACCGCCCGGGAAAACCAGCGCGACTCCATCTGGCAGGCATTGTTGGTACCGGTCCTCGCAGTGGTTACAGGCTTGCTGTTGGGCGGTGTTGTGATCTTAGCCAGCGGCGCAAATCCTCTTGAAGCCTACGGTGCGCTGTTTACCGGGTCGTTCGGCAAACCAGCCAACCTGATCGCAGGACTCGGTATTTTATTCTCCACCGGTGAAAATGCCGCCCTTATAAAAGCCATCTACCCCTTCACCGAAAGCCTTGTAATCGCCA
The DNA here is from genome assembly GCA_030680155.1 of Anaerolineales bacterium. Lineage (GTDB taxonomy): Bacteria > Chloroflexota > Anaerolineae > Anaerolineales > Villigracilaceae > Villigracilis. The sequence continues at coordinate 3,563 of JAUXWL010000046.1, read as the reverse complement.
CACCATATATCTTTGCAGGACTTTCCGTGGCGATCGGTTTCCGCTGCGGTCTGTTCAACATCGGCGCGGAGGGACAGTTTTTCATCGGCGCGTTGTGTTCCGCATTTGTCGGGTACAGCCTCAAGGGATTGCCAATGATCGTCCACCTGCCGCTGGCCATTATGGGCGGCGCGTTGGGCGGCGCGCTTTGGGGCATGATTCCCGGCTATCTCAAAGCCCGCTTCGGCGCGCACGAGGTGGTCAACACCATCATGATGAACTGGATCGCCTTCCGCTTGAGCGATTGGCTGCTGAGCGGGCCGATGAAAGCCTCCGGCTTCCGTCCGGTGACTCCCAACGTACTCGCTACAGCCGAACTGCCGCGTTTCTTCTCGGCGCCACTGCGGTTCAACCTCGGCTTTTTCATTGCCCTCCTCGCGGCATATCTTGTCTACTGGTTCCTGTTCAAAACCACGCTCGGGTTCGAGATCCGCGCTGTGGGCGCCAACCCGGATGCCGCCAAATATGCCGGCATGAACATCATCAGGAACTTCGTACTGGTCATGGCGCTGGCAGGCGCATTGGCAGGACTGGCCGGCACGGCACAAGTTCTCGGCGTTGACCACTGGGTCGGTCAGGGATTCTCTGCCGGGTACGGGTTTGATGCGATTGCCATCGCCCTGCTCGGGAAAAGTCACCCGGCGGGCGTCGTCATGGCGGCTTTGTTGTTTGGCTTCCTGCGCGGCGGCGCGACCAACATGCAATCCATGGCGGGCATCCCCATTGACATTATCTCGATCATTCAAGGTTTGGTGATTGTCTTTATTGCCGCCCCCGGCATCATCCGCTGGATCTACCGCATCCGCGCCATCAAAACTGAAACAACCGTCCTCACGCGTGGATGGGGAAGTTAACAGGTGACAAGTATGACAAACACCCACACAAAAACTGCCTCTGAGAAGCGCAGACAAACCTCCCTCGGCATCACCCTGCTGGCAACAGGGTTGCTCATCTATCTCCTCTTTGGGATAAGTACAGAATCAGAGCAGCTCACCACCTTTGGCTTGAACCTCGCGGGCACACAGGCAATGCCCATTGGCGATTTGATCGTTCCCGCCCAGGCGACTGTGTACCTGATGTCTGCCATTGCAGCATTCGTCGGTGCCTACCAACTGGCGCGGGGCGTACGCTCCAGCGGCGCACTGCTGGGAATTGTGGCATTTACATTTGTCGTTGCATTCCTCACCTGGGCTGCGGCAGGCAAATCCTTCAATCTGACCGGCATGTTGACCAGTTCCCTCGTACGCGCCACCCCAATCGCCCTGGCCGCACTGTGCGGCGTCATCAGCGAGCGCTCGGCAGTCATCAACATTGGCATCGAAGGCATCATGCTCATCGCGGCGCAGGTGGCAGTCGTTACTGCCACTCTCTCCCAAAACTTGTATGTGGGCTTGATCCTTGCCATCCTCATTGGCGGCGCAGTGGCGGCATTTCACGCCTACCTCGTTATCCGCTTCAAAGTGGACCAAATAGTCAGCGGCGTCGCGATCAACATCATCGGCGCAGGCGTGACCTCCTTTATCAGTTCCCGCTTCCTGCAAAAAGCCACAAACACCCTCAACAACTCCGGCACCTTCCCCATCATCTCCATCCCCGGACTCTCCAAGATTCCCATTCTTGGACCTGTGTTATTCGAGAACAACCTGGTTGTCTATCTGACACTCCTGCTCGTGGTGGTCATGCACATCATGCTCTTCCACACCCCATGGGGCTTGCGTACCCGCGCCGTCGGCGAGCACCCCAAAGCGGCAGACACGCTGGGAGTAAATGTCTACCTCGTCCGCTATGTCAATGTCATCATCGGCGGCATGATCGCCGGACTGGGCGGCGCCTACTTCACCATCGGCTCGGTCGGGCGCTTCGACGAGATCATGACCGCCGGCAAAGGCTTCATCGGTCTCGCCGCCATGATCTTCGGCAAATGGAATCCCATCGGCGCATTCAGTTCCTCGCTCATCTTCGGCTTTGCAGATTCACTTCAGGTGAAATTACAGATCCTGCGCGTGCCCATCCCCTCGGAATTCCTGCTCATGGCTCCCTACATCGTGACGATGATCATCCTGACCGGTGTCGTCGGACGCGCCATTCCGCCCGCCGCAGACGGTCAGCCTTACGAAAAATAACCGCCTCCTGCCAACCTCATCACTGGTTTAGCAGCCCAGGCAGAATCCACCCCCAAACAGAGCAGGGACTCGCGCAGTCCCTGCTCTGTTTTTTAAACCCAAAAATCCATCTGCGGTAAAATATCGATGAAAGAAGGAGCAATCAACATGAACAATAAAATCCGCTTTTTTCACCTTTTGATTATTACTGCATTATTTCTCGGCGCATGCAACCTGCCCAGCAACAATCCGGAAGACCTCAGCGCCACTGCCGCCGCGCAGACCGTGGAAGCCCTGCTCAGCGCGACACCCGCCTTTACAGAAACCGCCAGCCCCACCCCATTCGAGACCATCACCCCAATCCCAACGGCGGCTTTCACCAGCACTCCTGCCGCCACAGCCACCACCAACTGCAATGTAGCGCAATTCGTCACCGACGTCACCATCCCCGATGGCACCATCATGACCCCGGGACAGAGTTTCACCAAAAAATGGCGCATCCGAAATGTCGGCTCCTGCGCCTGGAACGGATACAACCTCGTCTTTGACAGCGGCGAAGCCATGGGCGCACCCGCCTCCAAGCCGATTGCCCTCGTCAACCCCGGCCAGGAAGTAGACCTGGAGGTCACATTCACCGCCCCCGCGACGGCCAACACCTACCGCAGTTACTGGCGCATCGTTACCAGTGGCAATGTGCTCGTCCCTGTGGTCAGCGGATATCAGGGCAAGTCATTCTATGTGGAGATCAAGGTCCAGTCGCCCACGCCTTCCAATACCCAGCTTGTCCTCAATGCCATCGCCAGCGAGAGCGGCACGCTTTATGAGCCTGCCGCCGGTGTGCCGCAGACCATCCTTGCAGGCGATACCGGGGACAATTCCCTTGCCCGAGGATACATGAGCTTTGACATTTCCTCCATCAGCGGCAAGACCATCCAAAGCGCTTCGCTGAATATCGGCAGTTGCTCCACCATGCAGAACCCGTTTACCAGTCTGGCCGGCATCTGGGTCGGTGAAGTGCAATATCCCCTGCCGCTGGATCAGGCGGATTACAACATTAGCGGCAGTGGTATCGTGCTTCTGAATTCCATCCCAGCGCCCATTGATGTGAAATCCAATGTGCAGGCCCGCGTCACAGAAGGGAAGGCCCGCTTCCAGATCCGCCTGCACCCTGCCGGGCCCTCCGATAACGATGGTCAGGCGGACTACATCACCTGCAATGCAGGTTCCGTTACCCTGACAATTGTTTACAACCCGTAGCCAGGCATCCATTAATCCACAACGGTGTGTACGCAAAGGTTGTCAGCGGCAGTCGCTCAAGCCGCCGTACCCATATCTGGGCATACATACCCATATCTGGGCATACATACCCATATCTGGGCATACATCCTCGGCGGCGTTTTGCGAGGGAAACCCTGCGCCGGG
>JAUXWL010000044.1 GCA_030680155.1 Anaerolineales bacterium | reverse complement strand
GCGTTTCTTAAGTCAGACCCTAAAGGTTTTCGCCGCAAAACAGAACCATCATTTGCAAAAAAGCGCCCACAAAACGGCGTTTTCGTAACCGTGGGAAACCTTTAGGGTCTTTGCCTACGAGTTAAGAAACAGTTTCTAAGCGTAACCTACATCATCATCTGAGTATAAACTCATCCGCATTTTCATCATACGCAAGCACAAGCGTCCGTCCCTTTTCAAAATTAACCTCCCCCGCATAAACCGAACGAAAATCGCCGTCATCATCTTTGATGAAAATCTCGATTTGATGTGTGCCTGTTTCGATCTCCAAAAATTCCAGCGCGGAGATACGTCCGTTGCTGCTGATACCTGATGCCTTGTAGGTTTCCTCGAGGATGATTTCGCCGTCCATGAGCATTCGCACCGAGATGGGGAAGTGCGTGCCGCCGAAAATCTTTTCCGCATCCGCGCCTTCGGGCAGGGTCACGCCTGCGGGGATATTCGCCGACGATATCTTTCCTCTCGCATCCACTGCCACGCGCAATGAGCTTTGACCTGCGGCTTTCATGCTGGAAGGAATATCCAGCGGCAGGGCCAGCGCGAACATGCCGAGCAGAAGAATTGTCCCAACCAGGCTGCTGACCAGCGAGGGGATCAATTTACTGCGTTCTTTTACAACGGGCAAGACAGGCGGGCATTTTCCGTTTTGTGTTTCGGGTTTGTGCAAATTATCCAAATACGCTTCCACCGCTTTTGCATCGCCGGGCGTGGTTTCAAGCCAGTGCAAATTGTCTTTGATGAGCGCGGGGCGCAAATGCAAGTGGTTCAAAATCCAATGCGAGTCTTCGCGGTAGATGCCGTCGTCGTACGGGTGCGCGAGGATGACGATATCGCGCGCGCCTTCGCTTTGCAGGGATTTGATCCACTCGATGTTGATGGTGCTCGCAGACGGCAACACAGCCGTGATGACGCGCGCGTTTCCATTCCATATAGAAACTGAGACGGGGGGATTTTCCCTCATCCCTAACCCTTCTCCCAAAGGGAGAAGGGGACTCAGACCCCTCTCCCTTTGGGAGAGGGGCAGGGGTGAGGGCAAGCCGCCGAGCGCTTCATCGCGCTGACTGGCAAACAAGACCGTGACAGAATTGCCTTCCTGCTGTTCACGATGCAACGCGCCTTTGATCGCGTTGAACGTCTGCTCACCGTTGTAGCCGCCTTTTAAGTCAATCGCATCGGTGGGACATGCGCCCACGCAAATACCACAAGCCGTACATTGCGCGTTGTTGATGATGGCGAGTTTATGATAGCCGGAGTCATCGTCCCGCTCGACCATGCGGATGGCGTCGAACGGACATTCGGCGTAGCAAATGTTACAGCCAGTACACTGCTCATCGGTAACAGAAGCAGGCCCGAGGTCCCGCCCCGAGGCGAGCCAGGGGAACAGGAACAACGTCCCGCCGACGAGAATCGCCAATCCCCAAAAGATCAGATTGCCCCATGCGTCAATTACGGGAAGGAAGCCGAGATAGTAGGCGTCCATTGGCACGGATGCGACCATCCTGGATAAATCAGCGGGCATGGCGGATGCAACGGGTTTGATGAGCGACAGGACGACCAACCCGACCGTGGCTTGCAGGCTGACCCAGCGCGGCGACCACCAACGCGCTCTGGAGAGGCGCAAGCCGTGAATGTAAATGCCGAGAAAGCCGATCAGCGGCAGGAAGACGTGCAGGAAGAGGATGATGACGAAGTTGGAAAAGGTGCGCGAGGCGATGTCTGTAGCGACGTAGGTGAGACCCGACGTGCCTGCGAGGGTGTTCATCATGTACTCGGTCATCCATTGTGCGCGCTCGTCCCAGATGAGCCAGTAGCCCATCGTGCCGACCAGCCATGTGGTTGCTAGCATGATCCAGCCGCTTGTCCATGCCAGCCAGCGCGACCCCCAGTAGCGGTCACTGAACAGCATTTTGAGCAGGTGCAGGATGATGAGCAATATCATCGCGTCGGACGAATAGCGATGGACACTGCGCATGAGCGAGCCGAACCAATTGGCGTCAATTTTTTCGACGGTGGCGTAAGCTACATCTAATCCGGGGCGGTAGATGGCGGTGAGATAAATCCCGGTGCCGATCAGTATCAGCAGCATGAAGATGGTCAACGTGCCAAGATGGTAGAACGGGTTGAAGTCCGATTTGGTGAAGCGGTTAACGATGCCTTCGAGTTTCGTCCAGAGTTTTTCGAGGGTGCGCAGAGTTTTGCGTTGAGCGTAGGGGTTGTGAAGTGTCATGTATCAGGTTCCAGGTGTCAGGTTTGCACGGTGGTTGAGTAGCCGCGAACGAAGTGAGCGGCGTATCGAAACCACCTATTTGAGTTTTACTTGTAATTGGTGGTTTCGATACGGGCGAGACGAACATTCGCCCTACTCAACCACCGAGTCTTCTTCGTACAGTGACGGAAATTTATTCATCTTCATCGCATTGGTCGTGACGAAGATACTGCTGGCGATCATCGCAAACGCCGAGAAGATGGGTTGCAGCAAACCAGCCATTGCCAGACCAACCCCGATCACGTTGTAGATCACAGCCCAGCCTAGGTTTTGTTTTACACGTTTCATGGATTCGCGCGACAGGTCCACCAGCCAGGGAATAACCTTCAGATCGTCACGCATCAATACGATGTCCGCGGCGGTACGCGCCACATCCGTGCCGTTGTTCATTGCCAGCCCAACCGTCGCGGCGGCGAGTGCGGGACCGTCGTTGATTCCATCGCCAATCATCACGGTATTTTCTGTGAGGCGCTTCATCTTTTCATCGGGGCTGAGCGCGGCATGGACGGGAATGCCCAGCGTCTTTTGCCATCTCTCGCCCGCGCTGGAGTCGTCGCCCGTCAACACGCCGAGACTCAGTCCGCGCGACTGCAATTGACCCACCACTTCTTTCGCCTCCGCGCGGACTGTCTCCCCAAGCCCCGCGATACCCCTGACCTGCCCATCCCAACCGGCATAGACGACAACCAGCCCCGCCTCTTTCCACGCCTCTGCCTGTTGACTGATATTCTGCGGCATATCCAACCCTTCGGCAGACATCAATCGCGCCGAGCCGATGGCGACCCTCGCCGCGTAATCAGCGTTCTCTAACGCTGGCGTGTTTGCGGACGTTAGAGAACGTCCGCTACGCGATAATGTGCCAATGACTCCGAGCGCGGGCAAGGCTTTGAATGAATCAGGCTTTCGCAATTCAATGTTTTGCGATTTTGCATATTCCACAATTGCCTTCGCCAGCGGATGCTCGGACTGATATTCGATGGA
>JAUXWL010000030.1 GCA_030680155.1 Anaerolineales bacterium | reverse complement strand
CCAGCCGAGGGATTCACGCAGGGGGCGCGTCATCTCTTCGGGGAAGTCGCCTTTGAGCAGGAGGTCGGCGAGGGCGAGACGTTTTTCGGCAAAGGCGAGACCCTCGTTGGCGCGTTTGCGGCGCATGGAAGGAAGGTCGGCTTGGCGTGTGGACGCGGATACAATCTCGGCGCGATAGGCAACGTCTTCGGGGGCGGGTTCGGCGGCAAGGGCAGGAATAAATGAAGAGAGGGATTGATAACCTTCCGAGTCCATCAGGTGCAGTTGCGGCATGTCTTCGATGTAATGTTCGGAGAGCGCGGCTTCGACGGTGAGACGCAATTCGGCGGGCGCGCCTGAGACAACGATGATGACTCCCTCGCCTGTCGCGCCTGGCATGTGCGGCGCTTTGCGGACAAGTTGAATTCTGTTCGGGATGCGGTCGAGCAGGAGGGCGGCGAAATCTTTGAGGGTGGGAGGCTCGGGCTGGGATTCTGATTCAGAAACGGGAGCAGGCTTGTCCTGAGTTTGATCGAAGGGTTCAGTCGGAGTCAGAGCGAGTTCCACTTCCGCTGGGGCGCTTAAAAGGTCGCCCAATTTTTGCAGGAGGCTTTGTCCCATGTCGGCAAATTTAATTGCGGTTGGAGATTCGTCGGTGCCGAAGACGGTGGCGAAAACATTTTTCTTCGCGGCGAGGGTATCCAACATGCGTTCTTCGATAGTGTCTTTGGCGATAAGGTTGATGACCTGCACGGAGGATTTTTGACCGTGACGATGGGCGCGGGCGATGCGCTGTTCGAGGACGGCGGGATTCCAGGGCAGGTCGAGGTTGATAACGAGGCTGGCGGCTTGCAGGTTGAGACCCACGCCGCCCGCGTCGGTGGAGAGGAATACGCGACATTCGGGGTCATCGAAAAATTTTTGGATGAGGTCGCCGCGTTTGGCGGATGGAACCGCGCCTGTGAGTTTGACGTAGCCAAGCCCGATGCGCTTGAGGATGGGTTCGGTGAGGGCGAGCATGTTCGCCCACTGCGAGAAGATGACGGCTTTGCGCGCCCCGTTTCCGTTCTTTGAAACGGGGTGACCATTGCTGGCGATTTCTTCGCTGAGGATTTCGTCGAGTTCGCCGAGTTTGGGCGCGGTAGCTTCGCTGTCTTTGATTTCGATTTCCTTGTCGTGTAGCGCAAGCGCGTTGCAGATGAGGCGCATTTTGATGAGATACATCAACAGCAGTTCGCGCTCTTTCGGCGTCAGCGGACGGCGTTTGGATATGTAGATAAGCCTGCCAAGTTTCTCTTTGAACTCATCGTAGGCATATTGTTGCTTGTCGGTCATCTCGACGAAGAAGTTATTGTCCACGCGCTCGGGCAAGTCTTTGAGGACTTCATCGCGGGTGCGGCGGAGGACGTGCGGCTTGATAAGGGCGCGCAGTTCGTCAATATTTTTGTAGCCGAGGACTTTGTATGTGCCGCTCTCGCGTTTTTCGAGTTCGTAAAATCTATCGTTGAAATGCCAGAGCGGACCGAGGATGCGCGGGTCAAGAAATTGAAAGATGCTGTACAGTTCGTCAATGCGATTTTCGAGCGGCGTGCCAGTTAACACAAAAGCGTAACGACTCGGCAGACTCTTGACCATCATCGCAGTTTTTGCGCGCCAGTTTTTGATGCGCTGCGCTTCGTCGAGAATGATGAGGTCGGGATGAAGTTTGAGCAGTTCGTCCATGTCAAAGCGGACGAGTTCGTAGTTGATGATCTTGAAGAAGGAGGGGTCGGTGTAAAGTTTGCGGCGGTCGAGCAATCCGCCTTCGACGACGGTGACGGATAATGAAGTGAAGCGTCGAATCTCGCGCGCCCATTGATGTTTCAAAGAAGCGGGGCAAATGATAACTGCCGTTTGAATGTCGCGCATTTCTTTGAGCAAGGCGGCAGCGGCAATCGCCTGGACGGTTTTGCCAAGTCCCATGTCATCGGCGAGCATGGCGCGACGCCCGAAGGCAAGGTGCATGGCGCCTTCTTCTTGATAGGGATAAAGTTTTGTGGAGAGAACGTCGAAGGTGCGCCGTCCGCGTTTGACCTGGTCGAGGAACCATTCTTTTTGCTGTTGGACTTCCTCTCGGTCTTGCAGGAGCGACAGGTATTCGATCACCGCTTCGGTCACGCGGACGAGGGACCTGTCACGAGCGGGCAGGGATTCGACGTCCGCTAAAAGGGTGGGCAAAGCCTGGAGCGGCGAACCAGTCAACAGTCCAGCGGAATCGAAATAACGGTTGAGCAAATCCTTGACGCGGGCGTTATCTGGAATCGGCAGGACAATCCGCACGGTCACATCCACGCCATGATGCAGGTAAATTTGAGTCCCCTTTGGGCGTTCTGCGGCAAGTTTCTTGAGTTTCTTCCCGTGCTCTTTTTCGAGCGAGATCAACACGCCTTCGATGTGCTTGCATGTGCCAATAAGATTAGTTTTGTAATCGGGACAGGTGCAGGAGTTTTGCAGTTCGTCCAGCGAGCGGATTTCCACGCGGTAGGATTTTTTGGAAACCGAACTGACTTCAAATAAACTAAAAACGGGATGACTGCCTTTGTTGGCAATCTTGAGAATTTCCGCGCGGGCGCGTTCGCGTCGGCGT
>JAUXWL010000018.1 GCA_030680155.1 Anaerolineales bacterium | reverse complement strand
GAGATTTCGGTTACTTTGTCGGATAAAGAACCGCTCCACATTTGCTGTGCTGTTGTTCCATCAAAGGAGAAGGCCCACACGCCGCCATCTTTTCCGCCCGCGATGATCTCGCGCGAGGATGGGTCGCCGTCCAATTCCACTTCGCGGACTTCGCTGATGGCTTGTCCGAGTGATTTTTCGAAGAGGATGCTGCCATCTTTGGCGTTGTAGATTCTGAACGCGCCATATTCGCCACCGGTGATGACTTCACTATTGCCGTCGCCGTTCAGGTCAAAGGCGCGCATGCGGCGCAGTTGTTCCTGTTCAGCGCTCCAAACTGCCCTGCCCTGAGAATCGAAAATGGAGATCGAACCGTCGTTCGTGGCAATTACCACATAGAACTGTCCGCCGATACGGGCATCGTCCATGCCGCGAATCTCTCTGGAGCCGACGCGGGCTTCCCAGAGCGGAGTTCCATCCAAGCCTAGGGCGAGGACATTGCCACTCGTATCACCGAGCACGATCTGAGGTCCGGAGGTGAAGCGGATGACTGCCACGCGCGAAGGCGAACCGATGCTGAGTCCCTCCACCAGAGTCGTCACGCGCCCTTTTGAGATCACATCCACAGACATGCCTCTGCCATTGTGAAAGACGATAATATCTTCCACGCCATCGCCGTTCACGTCGCCGAGGGTTGATTTTGCAGAGGAGTAGGGGTAACTAAAAAGAACGGTTCCGTTGCCGTCGTAGACCGAGACATCGCTGGGGTTTTGGATGAAGAGGTCATCCTGTCCATTGCCTGTCAGGTCAAGGATCTTCATGCTTTCGGCGGTGGTATAGGATTTCACCCAAATCACGTCACTGCCGAATTTCTGGGCGCTGACTGCGCCGCTGAAGGCGAATATGCCCGCCACGACCATGACGAGACAGGAAAGCACGAACGCGACAATAAAGGGAATAATTTTGCGACTCATTTAGGCAGCCTTTCGTTGAAGGAGGGAATAAGCGGATTTTAGGAAGTTGAGGATATGTTCTTTTTCCACTTCCTCGAAGGGAGATTTGGCGAGGATGTCGATCATGCCGCTCTCGGTGTTCAACTCGGCGATGGTGTACTTGCCGACGTTCTGTCCGCGCGAGAATTTGGGAGATGGGACGATGGTATATGCCTCGGGGTTGACCACGATGCGCACTTTCAACTCCTGTTCGGAGCCTTTGAGCTTTTCAGGTTTTGATTTCATTTTGCCGCTGATGTGGCTGCGCTTCCAATAGGATTTGCGTTTCTTGGTTTTTTGAATGGCGGTCACGCGCAGGACGTTGCCGTCATATAGTTTTGCTTTTAAGGAAAGCCATTGGTCACTGAAATACTGGGTCGTGCGTTTTTGCGTATCCTGTGTTTCGCGCGCCACCTTGGTGGGGAGCAGCGCTCCCGTCAGGTCGAGATGCCCCAGAAAGGTAGTACCAGGCTTGATGTCGTCGCGCAGCGTGTGCAGGATTTCTTTTGTCCCGAAATAACGCGGTGAAAAATCGTGCGAGTCGCTCTTCCGCAAACTCCGCGCAAGGATGAACGCCGCCAACCATACCGCAAGTGCGCCGACCGAAAAAATGATCGAGAAATAACCGAGCAGGGTCAGGAGTGCGTCGATGGCAACCAGCCCCACGCCGACGAAAAAGATCAGCATGGGAATCCAGCGCCATTTATCGCCAGCCGATTCAGTGCGCTGTACTTCCGCCACGAACTTGTCCATGCCGCGCATGATCGAGTCGGGTTTGTCGGCAATCGAAACATAAACGGGGGTGTAATTCTTTTTCCCTGCATTCGGGTGCGGCGCTTTTTTGCGCGCTGTATTGAGCAGGTACATGAACAGAAAAACGATTACTACAAGAAGTCCACAAAATACAGGCATGCATTCCTCCGAGTACTTTATATAATGACCACGGTCATAATAAGCGCAGTTTGTGACCGCGCTGGGTATAATTCAGTGATGCCAAAAATACTTTATACTGCCTTCGATATTGTGCCAAGCCCGAAAGGCGCATCTACGCATATTTTGCACAATCTTCGCGGGTTGGTCAATAGCCAATATGATGTCCATCTTATCACGCCCAACGATGGTTTGCTCCCCCCCGAAGATACTATTGAAGGCGCGCGCGTCACACGCATCCCGCAAGACCTTTCTCAAAATTTTCTTGCCCGCGCGGTGCATTTTGGCAAGTCTGTGCTGGCGCATCTTGCGCTTCATCCCGATTATGATGTTGTCCATTTTCGCAATATTTGGGACGGCTTTCACATC
>JAUXWL010000015.1 GCA_030680155.1 Anaerolineales bacterium | reverse complement strand
ATCAACTCAACCGCGTGCAGGAAACCGGCTTGCTCATCGTCGGCTTGGAGGCGGAGAGTCCCGCCGGCCAGGGTGGGTTAATGGTTGGCGATATTCTCGTCGGCGTGGCAGGTGAGCCCATCGACCATCATGATGAATTGTTCACCCGCCTGAGCGGGGACGTGGTCGGCAAATCCACGCCGCTGGATGTTCTGCGCGGCGGGACCTTGCAGGTTGTGAATGTGGTGGTTGGAGAAAGATAAGTACCGCAAGATTTATCTTGCGAATCACGGTAACTACTTAGCCCTGCTTGCAAATGCAGACCCTAAAGGTCTTTCCCGTAAAAGCGGACGCTGAATTTGCAGAGACATCAGGCTTGAAGCGCATTTTTGATTGCAAAGAAGACCTTTAGGGTCTTGCCTGAGCAGTTGCGAATCGCAACATGAATATCGCGGTACGTGAAAGGGTTTATTCTTGATCCGAGTTGTCATCGTCTCCCCAAACCATGCCCTGCGGGTTGGACTGCGCGAAATGCTGGCAGGTCATCCGATGATCCGCGTGGTGGGGGAGGTGTCATCGCTGGAAGATATGAATGATCTGGAGACCGAGGTGGCAGTGCTGGCCTCGGTCTCTTTTGCGCGGTTGAATGAACAACATACTTTTGCAACCCTGTTCCTGACGGACGATATCGAGTCTGTGCGCGGGATGTTGAATGCGAACACACATGCCTGGGGCGTGCTCTCCGCCGACGCAAGCGAGGATGAATTGGCTGCGGGCATTGTCGCAGTGGCGGAAGGGCTTTGGGTCGGCGCGCCAGGCCTGGTCGAGGGGTTGATGCGCCTGCCAAAGGGTGGGGAAGGCTTGGGAGAAGAATCCCTCATCGAGCCGCTCACAGCCCGGGAGATGGAAGTCATCCAAAACATGGCAGCCGGGCTTGCCAACAAGCAGATCGCGCTGGCGCTGAAGATCAGCGAACACACGGTCAAGTTTCATCTTTCGTCGTTGTATGCGAAACTGGGGGTCTCCAGCCGCACCGAGGCTGTGCGGCGCGGCATTGAACTGGGATTGATTTCGCTTTAACTTGCCTGCAATTATTTGGGGTAAAAGCATACGTCCCCGCCGGGAGCGGAGTCGAAAGTCTCCCGACTTTCGAGCAAAATCTCCAGATTTTACAGTTCACAACGACAACCCGCCACGGATGTTGCATCCGTGGCGGGTTGTTTTAGGTATTGTGGTGATGGTTATTTCGGTTTGCGGGTTATCAATTTCCACAGCAGCCAAACGAGGAAGATGGGCGGCACGAGGACGGGGACAAGCACGATGAAGAACCAAATGAGCAATTCCACAATGCCTTGATAGGCGCGGGTGACGGTTTTCGTTGCGTCTTCAAATGTCTCGCCGGGACTCCAGGGTTTTGGCTCAGGCGTGGGAGTGGGCAATATCTCAGGCAGTTCAGGTTCGAGCGTGATGGTGATCGTGGAGTAGGAGGAGCGGTCTTGCAGGTAGTTCATGCGTCCTTTAATTTCCTCGATCTGACGTTCGATCTCCGACAACTCGGCGTTGATGCGCATGGCTTCATCCACGGTTTTGGCATCGTCGAGGAAGGATTTGATGCGTTCGCGCGTCGCTTCGAGGTTGGTGAGCTGGGATTGCAGATCCACGTATTGGTCGGTCACATCTTCGCCCGCAGCGGATTCATCCAACACCTTGACGGCGATGCCGCGCAGGCGGTTGAGCGCGCGCTCGAACTGCTGGACGGGCACACCGATGGTGATGGTGGCGTATTTGTAGTTTTCGCCATCGTAATGGGCTTGATACCAAACCCGCGAGCTGATGATGTATCCGCCCGCATCACCGACAACCTGTGTGACACGGTCGATGGCGGTATCGGTATTTTCCACCCGCAGCCTGATCTCGGCGCTTTTGATGATCATGTGCGTGGTGGCTGCGATGGTCGTATCTGCCCCCGTGTCATACACAGGTCCCACAGGTAATCCAGCGGAAGGCGCAAGTTCCTGTTTCGCGGCTTCGCCTTCCATTGCGCCTCCTGCAAAGGAATCGCCTGCATACATTTCGGGTGCGGCGGCTGGCTCTTCGTATACAGCCGGAGCGGGTGCGGCGCCACCTCCGCAGGCGCTGAG
>JAUXWL010000012.1 GCA_030680155.1 Anaerolineales bacterium | reverse complement strand
CCTTCACCAGCGCCGGCGGGACGTTTCCATTCGTGTACTTGACCAGCATCGCCAGCAATTGTTCCGCCTTCAACCCCTGCTCATGAGCGCGCTTCAACGACCTCGCGCTAACGGAATATTTATAGTTGCCGCTGGTTGAGTAGCCCGAAGCGGTAGCGGAGGGCGCATCGCGAAGTCCCTGCAAGGGGAAACCATCCCATTCGCAGAACCTTGAAATCTGATACCGCACGGCGCGGGAGAAGTAGCGTGAGATAGTGATCCTGCCGTTTGATGAAACTATGATTTTTCCGTCGAAGGCGTTGTCCTGAGCTTGTCGAAGGGTCGCAGGTCGAAGGTCGTTTGACTTTTGACCTTTGACTTTTGACTCCGAAATTCTGAACGCTGTCGGCTCCTTCCCCTCTTCCGCCGCTGCCAAATCTACTTTTCCTAACAGATGCAGCATTTCAATCAGATACTTGACCACTGCGCCATCCACCGCATCCCAATACGCAAATCCGCGCAGGAATTGGCCGTCTGACGCGCGTTTGATGAACCATGAGTCATAGTCCCCTGCGGGACGTTGGAAGTCGGGGAATTTTTCCTTGATGGCTTTGACAAAGGCGGGAATGCTCCACCACTTGCCCTGTGGCAGGTCGTTGATGAGGTTCATCAGGAACTCACGCGTCACCTGCGGCTGATTCTTCCACTCCCCTTCACAGATGATGCTGGGAATCAGGCGCAATTCATCAAAGGTGGTGGAGGTCAACCAGGCGTTGTAGAGCGTGTTTAACGCATCCGCTCGCGAGGCTTCGAGGAAGGCTTTGACGGCTTCGGGTTGCAGGGTATTTTTCTTGATGAGGTTGGCGGTTGTCAGTATTTTTTGGAGTGCAGGAGCTCGCTCCTGCATTTCCAACGGCAAGCCGTTGGATTCCATATTTGTTCGCAACGCGGCCAGATAGGTGGTCGCATCGTCCAAAATAAAATCGGTGGCGGGGATTTCGTGGGCTTTTTCGACAGGCGTGGCGGGACGTCCCAGCGACTCGACCTTTTTGTCGGAGTCCGACGACTCCCGTCGTTGGGCATCGAAAGTCGGGAGACTTTCG
>JAUXWL010000447.1 GCA_030680155.1 Anaerolineales bacterium | reverse complement strand
GTGATTTTGGTCTGTTTTTGGCGTTTTTCATAGGCCAGAAGGCGTCGAGAAGTGACTTGCTGGGCCGTAGAAGTGGTAGCGATTCACGGGCTTGGTTGGAATCGGCGCAGCAGCAAGCCCAGGCAATGCAAGGTTATCTTGCTTGCTTCATAGAGATTAGGATTTTTTCTGATTAGCGGCTCTTTGTTTCTCGATGATTGCTTCCAACTCTTCCAGTTCCGCCCAGCCCAGAAGATAAAAGCAGATCGCCTCGTACAGTCGCTTATTCGGATGAACGCCGGTGTAAATCAGGATCAACAGGCAAGCGATGATCGCCATGTACGCCTGGATCTCGACGCCGTTCTGCTTGGTACTCAGTAAATGACGGCAGCCAAACAGCCCCTTGAACATCCGAAAGAACAATTCAATGAGCCACCTCAGACGATAGATTTTACTGATCAATTCGGCGGGCACATCGAGCAGGTTGGTCGCGATTCGGAGTTTGCCATCGGAAGAAGGTCCGGTGCTGCCACCTCGATACTTGCCACGACTGGTGTGAGGAGAGGACTCGACGATGACGATGCGAACTTTGTGGTTCGGTCGGTTGGCTTCCGTTCGGTCTTTCCCCAGTTCGACGATCTGATCGCTCAATACGCCCTCGGCAATGTCCTCAGAACTGAGTTGGAGCTCTTCGACAATTTCGTAAGCCGAGTTGTCTCTCGAACGGCAGACGTAGCTGCTGCCCTTGTCGACGATGGCATTCCACAGAGCAAACTTGGCGTAGCCGCGATCAGTGACGTAGCAGCGATCCGACTCGATCGTCCGCTGAAGCACGGCCCGTTCGTCGGCGTCACCTTTGGGATTGGCGCTGGTCACGTCGATGCGTGAGGGGACGCCACGCAAGACTTCAAAATGGGTATGTAACCGATAGGCGTGTTTGTGTTTGCCATTAGCGAGCGGTACCCATGCCAACTCGGCGACTCGTGCAACGGTATCAAAAACCGACCCGTCGACCGCCGTGATCCGCTGGTGAATTGCGGAAAAATCCGCTCCTTGTCCAACGGGAACCTGTGCGGCCAATTGGGTGGCGATTTCCTTCAGCGGTTCAGGGTCGAACACAGAGACCGATTCCGAAAGCGATCCAAGCGAAGCTCGCTTGATACCCAGTTTTTTTTGCACATTGGCAAACCCGGTGGCCTGCTGAATGGCTCTTAGGGAAGTAACCAAAGGGTTGAACAAGAACAACAACACGCCAAGACAATATTCATCCATGTGCAATTCACGGTTGCCCGGCTTGTCACGTGCGCA
>JAUXWL010000004.1 GCA_030680155.1 Anaerolineales bacterium | reverse complement strand
TGCAGGTGTGGTGGCTGTGAGCGGGATAAGCGTTTGCGCAGGCGATATGGATTGCGTCCCCATTGTCCCACAGGCAGAGAGGGTGATCCCGGTTGCGAAGAAAAGGAGGAGAAGTTTTTTCATCGCCCACCTTTCTTATCGAAACGGACACACATCCGCAGGCTCGTAGATGTGACTTTGCGCCCCGTGATAATCACTCCCAAGCGGAATCAAAATCTCAGGATGTTCCACCGCGTATTGGATCGCCGCTGCACAGCCATCGTACATTTTATGCGCGGACTGATACGACTCCCAAAAGGCAGTTGCCATTTCCACATAGGGAGTGGCGTATTGATCTGTGCCGAAGGTGTCTCGCAGGGTTTGATACGTGGATGCGGCTTCTGCTTCTTGTCCCTGCACGAGGTGGAGGAGCATGATGCGGTAATAGGCGTAGGCGGCGAGGCTGGGGTATTCGGCAGGGTCGGGTTGTAAGGAGGGCGGAGGAGTGGGGGTGTTGGGAATATGTAAATATGAAGTTAAGAATTCTCTCCTTTCTTGAGACCACCATTCCAAATTTACATTTGAAACTGCGTCTTGATAATACAAATAGGCTTTATCGTTCAATCCGCTACTCGCATACACATCTGCATCTTGAATTGCCTGAAATCTGTATTCTGGATACTCAAATTCCTTTGATTTGAGAATATACGATGCCCCGTTCCAAGCGTAAGTTGAAGTGTAATGCCTCCATGGAAATTCTTCCTGTTCATCTCCAAAAGGCGGGTATCCTCGTGATAATGTTATTTCCAATAAACCATCATCGTTTACGTCTTGAATGTCGTAACGACTTGCTCCGAAATCTCTTATGCCTAAGATTTCAGTAAATAGATTGCCATCCCATTCAATCACTACAAGCACGTTTTGAATCTCGAATACAACTTCTGGTATCCCATTTAGATTAATGTCCCGTATTGAATAAATTGCTACCCCTGTGTCTTGAGATGCTTCGCGTTTGATTTCATAATATCCATCAATACATGTGTAGAAAAAATACCCTCCCGAAGAAGAATACCTAAATGTGTCTCGTAGTAGAAACTCAGGTTCTGTGTCGCCTGTTAAGTCTTTGTAAACGTATAAATAATTTTCGCCATAGTTATACTCATCAAGAGTAGCAAGAATTGTCTTGATGTCGCCGCCTGAATTTAGATAATCGAGTATTTCATAATGTAGGTTTTTATTTAAGCAAGCAACTGGATATGAACCATCTTGCTCTGCCGTCTTAAAACATGTATCTATTTTTTTGAAACCATTCTCAAATGGAATGGCATAATTTACTTTTGGGCAAATGGACTTCTCCGCAGGCGTGACCGTGACAATCGTCGAAGCATCGAATGTCGGGGTGAAGGTGGGGATGGTGGGCAGGGGCGTGATGGCAGCTGTGGGTGTTTGAGTTGCCGTCGCTGTCGCGGTGGGCGTCCCAGTTTGCGCGGGAGGGGTGGGTTGTGAGGACGCTGTTCCACAGGCGGAGAGCGCCATGCTAATTGCAAAGAAAAGAAAGAGGAGTTTCTTCATCATCCACCTCGTTGATGGGATTATACTTCCGTCTGACCATAAACGATGGACGATTGACCACGGTCTACGGTCTGCCGTCCATCGTCAACTCGAAGAGGATTCCATGACCAACACCACCTTCACCTCCCGTCGCTCTCCCGTGTACAGCCGTCGCGGTATTGTTGCCACATCGCAGCCGCTGGGGACTGCCGCGGGCATCGAAGTCCTTTCCAAGGGCGGTAATGCTGCCGATGCTGCCGTGGCTGCTGCCGCCGCGTTGAATGTCACCGAGCCAACATCCACGGGCATTGGCGGGGATATGTTCGCGTTGTATTATGACGCGCGGACTCAGCGGGTGACTGCCCTGAACGGATCAGGACGCGCCTCGTCCGCGCTGACGCTTGAGCGGCTAAAGCGTGAGGGACTCCTCGCTGAAAGTTTGCCGCCCTTCCACCCGCATACGGTCACTGTCCCTGGGGCGTGTGCAGGCTGGTGTGACTTGATCGAGAAGCATGGCTCACTCGCGATGTCTGAGATTCTCGCGCCTGCGATTCGACTCGCGGATGAAGGCTTTCCCGTCGCGCCGCTCACATCCTATTTTTGGTCACGCGGCGCGGAGCGTCAATTGAAGTCCGCGTTGAATGGGATTGAGATGACCATCGATGGGCGCGCGCCGATGGCTGGCGAAATTTTCCGTAATAAAGGTCTGGCGAAAACGTTTCAGGTGATTGCCGAGAAAAAAGCCGAGGGGTTTTATCAAGGTCTAATTGCAGAATCAATTGTCACCGTAATTAAAGAGGCGGGCGGATGCATGTCCGCTGAAGACCTCGCATCGCATGTATCAACTTGGGAGAGTCCTATCTCTGTCGATTATCGCGGACTGCGCGTGTATGAATGTCCGCCGAATGGGCAGGGCATCACGGCGCTGATCGCGTTGAACATCCTCGAAGGGTTTGACCTCGCGGGGCTGGAGACGCTCTCGACGGAAAAGATGCATTTGATGATCGAAGCCATGCGCCTCGCGTTTGCGGATGCGAAGTGGTATGTGAGCGACCCCGCGTTCTCGAAAATTCCGATGAAAGAATTACTCTCGAAAGAATACGCAAGTGAACGCCGCAAGTTAATTGACCTAAAACGCGCAACGGTAGACCCGCAGCGCGGCTCGCCTGTGGCGTCATCGTCCACGGTGTATTTGAGTGTGGTGGATGGGATGGGCAATGCGTGTTCGTTCATCAATAGCAATTACATGGGCTTTGGCACGGGCATTGTGCCGCAGGGCTGGGGCTTCACCCTGCAAAATCGCGGACATAATTTCAGCCT
>JAUXWL010000445.1 GCA_030680155.1 Anaerolineales bacterium | reverse complement strand
AGACGCAACGCCGCAAGGCTTTTTTAGGATTGCCCCTGCGCCAGATGGTACTCTTGCCGATTCCGTCGAGGAAAGGTCAAAATCTTAGCGTCTTGGCGGCTTTGCGTTGAGATTGTTAGATTCAGATTTGGAATTGCTGATCTGGATGACAGGTGGATGAATCATCAGGCGTATAATCTGACCATGCCCGCCGTTCAACTCTTCATCACCTGCCTGACCGATTCATTCTTCCCGCAAACTGGTGAAGCCGTCGTGGACATTCTCCACCGCCTCGGCATGGATGTGGAATTCGCCCGCGACCAAACCTGCTGCGGACAGCCGCAATTCAACGCGGGCTTGCGCAGGGACGCGCGCGCCATTGCCGAACACACCATCAAAGTATTCGAGAGACCTCCGAGGTCTCTTAAGACCTCGGAGGTCTTGCCCGATATCATCACGCCGTCAGGCTCATGCGCCCATCATTTCCGTCATAATTATTTGGAACTATTTGAAGGGGATGCAGTCTGGTATCCGCGCGCGAAGGCATTGGCAGGGAGAGTATTTGAATTCACCGAATATCTCGTGGACAAACTGCACGTCACCGACCTTGGCGCAAAATGGGACGGTCTGCTCACCTATCATCCTTCCTGCCACACCCTGCGCGGCATCAACGTGGACAGGCAGCCGCGTACTTTATTACAGCATGTCCACGGCGCAATACTGGTGGATTTACCAAACGCTGAAGAATGCTGCGGCTTCGGCGGAGTCATGTCCGTCGAGCACCCGGAATTATCGGCGGAATGGTTGAAACGCAAAATCTCCAATCTCCAATCAACCAACGCTCCCACGCTGGTGGTCACGGATGCGGGTTGTCTCATGCACATCGCAGGCGGACTACATCGGCTGGGGAAAACACAACGAGTTCTACATATTGCAGAAATTTTACGACAGAGACAATGAGGTTTTATGTACTCAATATCAGCGAAATATTATGACGAAATTTATGAAGCGACTGGCAAGGATTATCACGCTGAAGCAGGCATAGCCCATAAATTGATTCAACGGTACAAGAAAACAAAAGGAAATACTCTTCTGGATGTTGGATGTGGAACGGGTATCCATGTCAACCTTCTTGGAATACATTATCAGGTGGAAGGTCTGGACCTTGAACCTCGAATGCTGGCAATTGCAAGAAAGAATTTTCCAAAGTTACGCTTTCGGCAAGGTAATATGATCGATTTCAATATCTCGCAAAAATTTGACATTGTCACCTGTTTATTCAGCGCCATTGGACATGTAAAAACAAAAATGTTCCTGCAAAAAGCAATCAAGAATATGTCCCAACATCTGTTATCTGGCGGCGTCTTATTGCTCGAACCATGGTTTGCGCCGGAAGATTGGCATACAGGAAGTATCTACACTGTTACAGTCAACAAACCCAGCCTCAAACTTGTTCGTATGAGCCGCAGTTCGCAAAAAGGGAAAATTTCGATCATTGAATTTCAATATCTCATTGGAACGCCAAAAGGAATCACACGCGGAAGCGAAACCCTTGAACTGGGCTTATTTACACAGGAAGAATATCTTGAGGCGTTTCGTCGCGCAGGATTAAAAGTAAAGCATGACCCAAAGGGCTTGGATGGGCGAGGGTTATACATTGGCATGAAACCATGAGCAATCAGTTTTTTCGCAACCGTATCCGCGAATCGATCAACAACGAAACTCTTCAAGCCGCGCTGGATGCAAACACCGAGCGCCGCCTGAAAGGACGCGCCGCCGCGTTTGAATCAATTCCCGACTGGCGCGAGCGGCGTGTCCGTGCGCGCAACATCCGCGCCGATGTGATTGATAACCTCGATACATATCTCCACCAATTCATTGCCAAAAACGAAGCCAACGGCGTCATCGTCCACCGCGCCAAAGATGCGGCAGAAGCGGTGGAGATTGTATTGCGCATTACGAATCACGTATCACGTAATACGAAACCCGTAACACCTGCGCTTGCGCGCGGCGCAAGTGTGCGTAAAACCCTTGTCGCCAAATCCAAAAGCATGGTGAGCGAAGAGATCGAGTTAAATCATGCGCTCGAAAAACACGACATCCGCGTCGTTGAAACCGACTTGGGCGAATACATTGTGCAATTGCGGCATGAAAAACCGAGTCACATCATCACGCCTGCCGCGCATCTCAAAAAGGAGCAGGTTGCGCAACTCTTTCACGAACAACTTGGCATCCCCTACACCGAAGACATCCCGACCCTCACCGCCACGGCTCGCAAAGTCCTGCGCGAAGTTTTCCTCACCGCCGACATCGGCATCAGCGGAGTCAACTTTGGCGTGGCGGAGACGGGCGCAATTTGCATCGTCACCAATGAAGGCAATGGGCGCATGGTCACCACCCTGCCGAAAAC
>JAUXWL010000693.1 GCA_030680155.1 Anaerolineales bacterium | reverse complement strand
CGCAAATGAAGCGCCTGCCGTCACCGAAGCCCCGGCAGCCACCGAAGAAGCGATGGAAGAACTGCCCATCATGCTTCCTGAACTCGTCGAGCCCGCTAACGTGACCGGCGACATCATCACGGCTGGTTCCTCCACCGTCTTCCCCGTCTCTGAGCGCATGGCGGAACTCTTCCAGCAGGAAGGCTACGAAGGCAACATCACCGTCGATAGCATCGGCTCCGGCGCTGGGTACGAACGCTTCTGCGTGGCTGGCGAAACTGACATTGCCAACGCCTCCCGCGCCATCAAATCCAGCGAAGTGGAGGCTTGCCGTTCCATCGGACGCGAACCGCTTGAGTTCCGTGTTGGTACCGATGCTCTGGCTGTGGTTGTCTCCTCCCAGAACGATTTCGTCACCTCCATCACCCTTGAAGACCTTGCCAAGGTGTTCTCCGGCGAAGCCAAGGTTTGGAGCGACATCAATCCTTCCTATCCCAGCGAAGCCATCAAGATTTACTCCCCCGGCTCCGACTCCGGCACTTTCGATTACTTTGTTGAGGCTGTCATGGCTCCTGCCTTTGAAAAGGATGTCGAAAAGGGTGAAAACGCCCTGCTCGGTCTCGAAGGCGTGCAGCTCTCCGAAGATGACAACGTCCTCGTGCAGGGCGTGGCGGGTGACAAGTATGCCATCGGCTACTTCGGCTACGCCTACTATGTTGAGAACACCAGCACTTTGACCGCTCTGAATGTCAATGATGTCGAACCCAATCAGGCGAATGTGGACAATGGTTCCTATCCGCTCGCCCGCCCTCTCTTCATCTACTCTGATGCCACCATTATGCAGGAAAAACCGCAGGTCGCTGCCTTCATCGGCTTCTATCTCAGCCAGTTGGATGACAACATCATCGATGTCGGTTACTTCCCCGCTCCTGCCAAAGCCATTTACTCCTCCTGGGGCGCGTGGCTCTCCACCCAAGAATTCAGCGTAGACCCCTCCCTCGTGGAAGGTGACATCATCACCGCCGGTTCCTCCACCGTATTCCCCGTCTCTGAGCGCATGGCGGAACTCTTCCAACAGGAAGGTTATGAAGGCAACGTCACTGTCGATAGTATCGGCACCGGCGCTGGATTCGAACGCTTCTGTGTGGCTGGTGAAACCGATATCTCCAACGCTTCCCGCGCCATCAAATCCAGCGAGAAGGAAGCCTGCCAGTCCATCGGTCGCGAACCGCTTGAGTTCCGTATTGGTACCGATGCCCTCGCTGTGGTCGTCTCCTCCCAGAACGATTTCGTCACCTCCATCTCCCTCGAAGACCTCGCCAAGGTGTTCTCCGGTCAAGCCAAACTTTGGAGTGACCTCGATGCCTCCTATCCCGCTGAAGCCATCAAGGTCTACTCTCCCGGCTCCGACTCCGGCACTTTCGATTACTTTGTCGAGGCTGTCATGGCTCCCGCCTTTGAAAAGGATGCTGAAAAAGGTGAAGCCGCCCTGCTCGGTCTCGAAGGCGTGCAACTCTCCGAAGACGACAACGTCCTCGTGCAGGGTGTGGCTGGCGATAAGTATGCCATCGGCTACTTCGGCTATGCCTATTATGTTGAGAACACCAGCACCCTGACCGCTCTCAACGTCAATGAAGTCGAGCCTTCACAAGCCAACGTGGACAACGGCTCCTACCCGCTGGCGCGCCCGATCTTCATCTACTCCACTGCCGAGATCATGCAGGAAAAACCGCAGGTCGCTGCCTTCATCGGCTTCTACCTCAGCCAGTTGGATGACAACATCATTGATGTCGGTTACTTCCCCGCTCCCAAGAACGCCATCTACTCCGCCTGGGGCGCGTGGTACGCAGCAGTCCGCTAATTTTGTAGCAACTTAATCGGGCAGGCTTTCCAAATGGGAAGCCTGCCCAAACTCGTTTTTTCATAAAGCGAAAGCAAGGCAGAACGGAAGATACGTATGACGGAACAAACCAATCATCCCCCCACCCCTTCCCTGACCTCTTTCCGTCCCAGTGACCTGAAACGGAAACTGCGCATCGGGGAAGGTCTTATTGAAACCATTCTTTTCATTGTGGGATTTCTGACCATATTTGTGACGGTCAGCATTGTGATCGTCCTGGGCGACCAGGCGCTCTTGTTTTTTAATGACCCGCAAGTTGGGTTCCGTGAATTTTTTATGACCACCCAGTGGCAGCCTGCCATTGGGCAATTTGGTATTTGGGCGCTGGTCAGCGCCACGTTGACAACCAGCCTGATCGCGATGGCAGTTTCCCTGCCGTTGGGGCTGAGCGCTGCGATCTATCTGAGCGAGTACGCCAGCCCGCGCGCGCGCTCCATTCTCAAACCTATTTTGGAAATTCTGGCGGGCATTCCCACGGTGGTCTATGGGTTCTTTGCCCTGCTTTTTGTAACCCCCCTGCTGCGTGACCTTCTGGGCGCAGAAAAACTCGGCGTGTATAAC
>JAUXWL010000441.1 GCA_030680155.1 Anaerolineales bacterium | reverse complement strand
ATTTTCGGGGGAGGGGAGGGACCGCCAGCGCCGGGGGAGGAGGGAGGATGGCGCTGGCGGTAATCTGAAGACGACGGTCGGGGAGGAGGTCGACCGGCGTTTCGTGAGTTCAATATCCGGCTTTCGTGACAGATTGTCAACTGGATTTCTTGTGCGTTGCAATAATTTTGCATAGTCTGGTATGCGAATGAAATGCACCGTAAGTATCTGATATCCCTTGCGTAATTTTCGACAATACGGAGGAGAAATCCGCATTTTTTCGCCCGGTGCGGTCGAATGACGCAGTGCGGCGGGGTGATATTAGGGGCGGGACCCTAGGCTTTTCCGGGGGGGCTTGCGCGGCTTTCCGAACCGTCATAGAACGAGCGCCGCCTGCTCCGTCCCCTTCGTCTAGCGGTCAGGACGTCGCCCTCTCACGGCGAAAACATGGGTTCAAATCCCGTACGCGCTACTGCCTAATATTTATTTGAGAGACCGACCTTCGTCGGCCGTAGCCCCGCCTTGGCGGGGCCTTCGCCTCGCAAATGCGGGGCTGTTTTTTTGTTCGGCGGGATTTCTATTAGATTGCTTCGGTCGCTATACTCCCTCGCAATGACAGAGAAAAATGATTCCCAGCGTGACCTTTTAGATGGATTAACCGCTTAGCGCGCGGATGTCATCTTCATAATCATTCGCCTTGGCGACAACATTATCGCCGTAGGACCGGAATCGGGGATCGGTTGAGCCGGAAAAATAGAGCATTGCCGCTCTCCATTCGGCGTCGCTCCGGCTGCCCGCGGCCCCGTTATCTTTAAGAAGAAGAGCCGCGGCAAGAAAGGCGTCCCGGATATCCCAGGGATTTGCCGGTTTGCCGGTAATCGCCGAGACCTTGTTTTTATACAGCACCCAGGTGGAGGGGATAAATTGAGCAGGACCCATTGCTCCTCCCCAGCCCCCTACGCTCGGAATAGGACAGGAAATAGGAGTGGTTAAGGGATTCATTCCAAGTTCCCGGGTGATGACGAGAAACGGCGGCAAGTCCCGCGTGGGGTGTATGCCTTTAAGAAATACATTGCCCGTACGAATAGAGCGGGTGCTTCCGGTGCCGGTGTCGGCAATATTGCACTGGCCGACATTCTTTCCCAGGTTTGATTCCTGACTGAGCACGGCAAGCAGAAATTCGGGTCGGACTCCCGTATGGCTTGAAGCCCATTGGGCGATTCCCACTGCTTCTCCGAAGGTGATTTGCTTGCCTACGCCGAGAAGTTCGTAAATGCGGTTTCTGATTTCCTGGGCGCGTTTTTTGGAATCGGCAAGCATGGCCTGATAATTTGCTTCCTTTCCCTGCGTTTCTTTTAAAATTTTATTTTGTTCGGTGGTTTTTGTCTGTAAATTTTGCTGCTGAAGCGCCTGAACGCCAAGCAGATTTTTCTTTTCGCCCTGTTTTGTTTCCAAATTGGAGTGCTGGTTTTCCAAATCGCTTTTTACGGCCTTTACTTCGTCCAGTTTTTTATTAAGGCCCTGAGAAAGTTCCTGCAGCGATTCAAGTTCGTCAAAAAGCGCGGAAAGCCCGTCCTTTTTTAAGAGGGTCTCAATAAGCGACTTTTCGCCCTGTTCGTAAATCGCCCGGATAATTTCGGCGGTTTGTCCTTTCAACAGGGACAGTTTCTGGCCGGTTGTCCGGATAGACGTTTCAGTCGCGGAAAGCTGTTTGCCCA
>JAUXWL010000688.1 GCA_030680155.1 Anaerolineales bacterium | reverse complement strand
GTGCGGACGAGTTCACGCATGGAAAACGCCAACTGCCAATGCGTAACCATTTCTTTATCGAGCAAGCCTGTGTAAAAGGTGACGGCTTGCAAACCGCTCCATGCGAGGTTGAGGCATAGACCTGCAAATATCCATGTGACGGTGAAGCGCAGGTCGGCTTCATTCTTGTTCATCCACACGGCGCTGACAAAAAAGGAAACGCCGATGAGCAAGGTGGCGAGTGCGCGAATCGAACGGTCGAAATAACCCTGCCCGCGCATGGGGATGGGGTCAGTCAATGCGCCGAGGATGGTGGCAACAAAGACGAAGAGCAAAAAAGCGCCCAGTGGGATAAATGCATTGGCCCAGTTGAGTTTGGTTTGTTTGCGCCAGGCTTGCACGAGCAGGAGCAGGAGCAGCAATGCAAGGGGATATAACGCCAGCGGACGCACCATTGCGCTGTTCCCCAAAAATGGAAACCAACGAAAACTGGTAACAGGCAGGGTCAGCAAAGCCAAACCCCAGAGTATATACGTGAGTTTGTTTAAGTCCTTCATCACAGAGAACACTGAAGTCACAGGGGTTTTCATTTTACTTTTGGTCTGATGAACAAAACGAAAAACACCGCAAGCAAAAGAAAACTACTGGAACCTGCCAGCAAAAATACACTGAGAGGAATACTCCGCTCTTTTGGCAGGTTGGCAGATTGCGTAACTTCGAGTCGCACAAATTCGTTGATGTTCCCCGCTTCGATCTCGGTTTGCACCTTGGCAGCAAACGCCTGCGCCCAAGCCGAGGCAAGCGACGCAGCGACCTGTGGGTCGCGGTCATCGGCGTAGAAGTGCCAGCCTGCCTCAGCAGGTTGGGAGAGATTCAATTTACCGTCACGCAAATCCGCAACGGGCGCATCGAGCTGCGAGAGCGCTTCATCTGACCAGGCGATCTCCACCATTTTGCGGGCTTCGCGTTCGAGATAGTAAAAATGCTGGCGGTCCGTTTCGGCGGGCAAAGCTTGTTCCAAATTGAAATCCACGTTGACGGTGGCGCGGGCGCGATACGGCGGCGGCGCAATATAGTAAACAGCCGCACCGAACAAGATTCCGATCAGCGCGCCCAGCGCCCAAAAGCGCCATGCGCGCAGCAGGCGGATGAGGTCATCGAGAGAGGGGGGTGTAAGAAAGAGGTTCATGGTTTTGAAGTTCGTAATTCGTAATTCGTAATTTTTGCATCACGCATCACGCATTATGTTTAATCCGCCATTTCCACAGCGGACCGATCAACTTTCGCAGATAATATTTTGCCACAATCGGCGCGAAGAACGAGCCGCCGTCACGGTAATGCACGCGCAGCATTTCCTTCCAACCGCGCTCGTCGTTCACATTGGTCTTGCTGGAGGTGTGGATTCTAAAATTCGCCCACGTTTTACCAGGCAGATATTTGATCGGCGCGCGTTTCGCAATGCGCACCCAGAGGTCATAATCCATCGCAAAATAAAATGACGGGTCAAGCGGGCCAACTTCCTGCCAATACTTCGCGCGGAAGAACATCGTCTGCTGCGGGATGTGGACATAGCCCTGGCGTAATTTTCGATAATCGGTTTGCGCAGAAGAAAACCTGCCGATCACACGTCCCTGCTCGTCAATGAAATTGCAGTCTGCGTAGACCATTGCCACATCGGGATTATCCATCAAAAACATAACCGCTTCACCCACAGCTTTGGGATGATAGGTATCGTCCGAATTCAGCCATGCGAGGATGTCTCCACTGGCGCGGTTGAAGCCCTTATTGATCGCATCAGTCTGACCTTGATCCTGCTCGCTGACCCAAGCCTTGATCTTCGCCTCATGCTTTTTGATCACGTCCACACTGCTGTCGGTCGAGCCACCGTCCATGATGATATATTCGATGCGCGGATAATCCTGCTCCAGCACAGATTTAATGGTCTCATCGAGATAGTCCGCCTGATTGAACGATGGAGTGATGATGGAAACCAATGGCAATGGACGGGGCTTCATGCTACTTCCATTCCTCTTCCGAGTAGAACAACTCCGAAGTACCCTCCGTCAATGTGCGAATGCGGGTAATCTCTTCAGGGGAGAGGAGTTTTTTCCAGTTATCGAGGCTGGCGCGACTATCGAGCTTGACGGAGTGGGTCTTGTTCTTCGCCAGTTTCGTCGGATTTTCAGAACTGCTGGATGTGAGAATGATCTGTTTGATCCGCTCGGTATAGTCCAGGCCGAGGGATTGGTAGAGGGATTGATATCCGCCGATGGGGTCGAGGGAAAGGTCTTCGTGGCGGACAATGTTGAAGTGCGGGAACAGATCACGGGTCGAATGAACGAAGCGATGGATCAACTTCCAGAGCAAAGCTCCCTGACCGATAATGTCATCTTGTGGAATCGATTCCATTATGGCACGGTCGGCTTCGAGGTGGTCGCGCATGAGCAGAGGTTGATCGAGCAGATTGCGAAAATCATAATTCCAGCCAAGGCGTTTGAGGCTGCTCGCAAAGCCCGCAGGGTGACGGACGGTGATGACGACTTTGCAATTCAAACGCCTTGCAAACCACGGCGTGGAAAAAAGCGCAAACGGGTCCTTGATGAGCATGCGCTGTCCCTGCATACTGCCATCGAAGAAAATGCGGAAGTCTCGTCCCATGCGCAGGAAGTCTTTTGGGGAGCGCAGGGATTTTATTTCCAAAAAAGTGTGATATTGAAAATTGAGCAGTTTACGAAAAGCGGGCAGATATTCGTTCTCGTTCTCTGCGGTGATGTAGGTATACCAATGTTTGACGGGCGCGCGATACACGCCGGG
>JAUXWL010000680.1 GCA_030680155.1 Anaerolineales bacterium | reverse complement strand
TCCATTTTACGTGCGCGAGCGCAAGCCACATCCCCTTCTCCAAAAAGACTTTCGATATCGCCATTCTGGCCTGGTCACTCTGATGAATGGAACACGAGAGCATGGTGCATGCTCTGGGTGAAATCCACAGGACGCTCAAACCGAATGGCATCCTGATAGACCTGCGTCCTGTCGAGGACAACTGGCAGGTGGAAGTGGTTTCGACAAGCTCAACCCAGCGGGTTTCGTCGGCGGGCTGGCAGGCTGCGGGTAGATTGAGCGATCTGCCTGCGGCGGTGGCAGATGACGAGGCGGCGTCCCGTGCCATGCGGGAGGCCGAGTCCAGGGGGTGGTACTTCAAAGAAAAAGAAGAGGAATTCGATTTCTTTTATTATTGGGATATGCCTTCCGAAATGAAGGAATTCATGGAAAGCGAATGGGAGGATTTCGAGAAACTCGAAGAAAATGTGTATCGAAAAGCAAGTTCGTTATGGGTTTCGGCGGGCGCGGATGCATGCTTGCGGGTTCGTGTCAAAATGCTGATTACACACTGGAAAACGTTATAATTTCAAGTACAACTCTAGAGATTGAGAGCCTTCATGTGTGACTCGCTGATCGCCACAAAACTGGCAACAAAAGACGGAATCGCTGTCTTCGGGAAAAACTCCGACCGCCCGCCGAACGAGGGACAGTCCATGGTGTATTTCCCTGCGGCAAGTCATGCCATGGGAAGCAGGGTCAAGTGTACTTATATCGAAATTCCGCAGGTAGGGAAAACGCACGCCGTCCTGCTCTCAAAACCATTTTGGATGTGGGGCGCGGAAATGGGCGTCAACGAACACGGCCTGGTGATCGGCAACGAGGCGGTCTATTCCAAAATTCCAGCCAACAAGAAGCCCGCCCTGCTCGGCATGGACATGCTGCGCGCCGCACTCGAACGCGCCATCACACCGCGCGAAGCAGCGCAGGTCATCATCGACCTGCTCGAACAGTTCGGTCAGGGCGGAAATTGCGCCTCGCACGGCAACAAGATGTATTACCACAACAGTTTCCTGATCGCGGACGCGGACGATGCCTGGGTGCTCGAAACTGTGGACAAACAATGGGCGGCAAAACAGATCAAGGATGTCTACACCATCTCCAACTGCCTGACCATCGGAAATCAATACGACCTCTCGTCCAATGGGCTGGTTGATCTCGCCATCCAAAAAGGCATGAGCAAATCCCAGTCCCAATTTCAGTTCGCGGGCGATTACTCCGATTTTCTCTATACCAACTTTGGCAAGGGACGCATCCGCCGCGAGACCACCATCTCCACGCTCGATGTAAAAAAAGGAAACGTCGGCGTTGAATCGATGATGAAAACACTGCGCCACCACAGCAATGAGCCTTTCGATGCTCAAAAAGGAATCACCAATGTAGATGTGTGTATGCACGCGGGCTTTGGTCCGGTCCGCATCAGCCAAAGCGCCGCCTCAATGGTCGCCTATTTGGATAAAACCAACCCGATCATTTTCGCCACTGGCACATCCGCTCCCTGCACCAGCATCTTCAAACCCTTCTGGACGGATTCCGCCTCGATCCTTGACGCCGAACCTGTTCCGACCCATCAGGCAGACTCCACCTCCCTGTTTTGGGTTCACGAAAAACTACACCGCGCCACGCTGCGCAACTACCCCGAACGCATCCAAACCTATGCC
>JAUXWL010000677.1 GCA_030680155.1 Anaerolineales bacterium | reverse complement strand
CGGCGATGTGTTCATGCTCTTGGGCATTGCTTTCCTCTACAGCGTGACGGGGACGCTCTCCTTCCGTGAGATTTTCACCGATACGATTTTGCATACCCTCGCTTCTGTTCCTACGGGTGTGCTTGGTCTCTCCGCGGCAGGCTTTATTGCCATCTTGTTGTTTATCGGCACGGTGGGTAAATCTGCCCAGTTCCCATTGCACGTCTGGCTTCCCGATGCGATGGAAGGCCCGACACCCGTCAGCGCCATGATCCATGCAGCGACGATGGTTTCCGCGGGTGTGTATGCGGTCATCCGCATGTTCCCGCTGCTCACGGCTGGATATGACGGTCACGGCTTGCCGCCTGAAATGATGGTGGTCGCCACCATCGGCACGTTCACCGCCATCTTCGCTGCGACGATTGCCGTCGCACAAAATGACATCAAACGCGTGCTGGCATACTCGACCATTTCCCAACTCGGCTTCATGATCGCCGCGCTCGGCATTGGCGCGTACGTTGCCGCTGCGTTCCATCTCATCACCCATGCCTTCTTCAAGGCGCTGCTCTTCCTTGGCTCTGGTTCCGTCATTCACGGTATGGAGCACGGCGTCCTGCACACGGGCAATCACAAAGTAGACCCTCAGGATATGTTCAACATGGGCGGTCTGCGCAAGAAAATGCCCATCACCTTCTGGACCTTCCTCATCGGCGGCTTCGCCCTCTCTGGCTTCCCGCTCGTGACGGCTGGCTTCTGGTCGAAGGACGAGATCCTCGCGGATGCGTGGGCGCACGGTCACACAGTAGTCTTCATCACCCTCGCCCTGGCCGCCTTCCTGACCGCCTTCTACACCATGCGCCAGATCACCCTGACCTTCCTTGGCGAACCCCGCACGGAAGAAGCCAAACACGCGCACGAAACCCCGTGGACAATGACCACGCCGCTCGTGGTGCTTGCGTTCTTCGCCATCACCTACGGCTGGGTCGGCATTCCAGAACACTTCCCAGTCATCGGCGGACTTGTCCCGAACTGGTTCCATGATTTCGTCGGACACACCCTGGCGGAAGTCCCCGCAGCGCCTGAGTTCAGTTGGATTCCCCTGCTGACCTCGCTCGTTGTTGCGCTCGGCGGCCTGGCAGCGGGGTACTACACCTACCGCAACGTCAAATCTCCGGCGGAAGACAAGTTGCAGATTCCCGTCCTCAAGAACAAATGGTATTTCGATGAACTCTACGAAGTGGTCTTCGTCAAACCTGCCACATGGTTCTCGGAAGTCTTCGTCTCCAAATGGATGGACCAGGGTTTCATTGACGGCATCCTGCACATCTTTGGTCCCACCACAGACGGGATCGGCGCTGCCATCCGTGACAAATTTGACCTCCCCATCATTAACCGCCTTATTGGTGACGGCTCTGCCGACGCCACCTGGTGGCTGGGCAAGAGCCTGCGTCCCATTCAGACCGGGCGCATCCAGCAGTACCTTACCCTTTCACTTGTCGTCCTTTTTGTAATTGGCGGCTTGATCTATTTCCTCTTACTGGCATAGGAGCACAAGATGGATTTTCTCACTACTCATCTCCTTAGCCTGATCCTTTTCGTGCCGACGATTGCGGCATTGATCATGCTCTTCCTGCCTAGCGGCGAGATGAAACTCATGCGTTGGTTTGCGTTTTCCGCCAGCCTGATCCCCTTCGTGCTCACGCTTGTGCTTTGGAATAACTTCGACCCCAATCAAACGGGCTTTCAATTCGAAGAATCATACGTATGGTATGAAGCCATCAATTCCTCCTTCCACATCGGCGTGGACGGGATTTCACTCACGATGGTTTTACTCACCACCCTGCTCACCCCGCTTTCCATCCTTGCATCATTCAACATCACGGATCGCGTCAAACCATACATGATGCTGTTCCTGTTCCTTGAAACAGGCATGCTCGGCGTGTTCATGTCGCTCGACCTGCTGATCTTCTTTGTGTTCTGGGAGATTGGTCTTGTCCCGATGTACTTCCTCATCAACCAGTGGGGCAGCGCCAATCGGGATTATGCTTCACTGAAGTTCATGATCTACACCATGGGTGGATCGCTCGGTCTGTTGCTCGCTGTGCAATTGCTCGGCGTTCTTTTCGGGACCTATGACCTGATTGCCCTCTATGAGCGTTGGAATTCGCTGGGCGCTGGTTCTGTTCTACTTGGCATGCCCGTACATGTTGTCAAATCCATTGCCTTCTGGGCGTTTGCGATTGCCTTCGCGGTCAAAGTCCCTGTCTGGCCTTTCCACACCTGGTTGCCTGACGCGCACACCGAAGCCCCCACCGCCGGCTCGATGATCCTTGCGGGCGTCCTGCTCAAACTCGGTGGTTATGGTTTTATCCGCCTGGTGCTTCCGCTCTATCCGCTCGAAGCAAAGATCTTTGCGGGCGTGCTGGCATTCCTTGCGGTGGCCGCAATCGTCTTCGGCGCGTTCGGCTCCTACGGCCAAACCGACTTCAAACGGCTGGTCGCGTACTCGTCCGTGAATCACATGGGCTTTGTGGTGCTCGGTATCGCCGCAGCAGGTTTGGCGTCCGGCACGGCGGATGCGCACATCGCCATGAGCGGCGCGGTCCTGCAAATGTTCAACCACGGCTTATCGGCGGCAGGCATGTTCTTCCTTGTCGGCGTCATCTACGAGCGCACGCACACCCGCAACCTGAACGACTTCGGCGGCTTGTTCCCGCTCGTGCCGATCTACGGCGGCATCCTAATCTTCACCAGCATGGCGTCCCTCGGCTTGCCCGGACTCAACGGCTTCGTCTCCGAGTTCATGGTAGTGCGAGGCGCGTATCCCGTGCTGACGATCTACACCGTTATTGCGATGTTGGGTCTGCTCTTTACGGGCGCGTACATTCTTAAAGGAATCAAGAGCGTCCTGCACGGACCCATGAACGAGCATTGGGCGAGCGGCGAACACAAACTGACCGAGATCAACACGCGTGAGCTTTTCGTTATCGTTCCGCTCATGGCTCTGATGCTTGTTATTGGCATCTGGCCCGCGTGGATACTTGAAGTTATCAACAAGGCAGTGATTGCCCTCTTCTAATGCGTAATTCGTAATTCGTAAATTACGGAACACGTAACACGCAGCACGAGTCTGAGGTGATTATGAATTTTCCAGTATTAAGTATTATCACTTTTCTTCCCTTTGCCGCCGGGGTCATCATGCTGATGATGCCCGCAACCCGGAAGAATGAAGTCCGCGCGGTTGCGCTTGCAACGGCTGTGCTCGACCTGCTGCTCTCGGGCTGGGTCTATATTCAGTATCTTACGCAAGGCCTGACGGGCTACCAGTTCCTTGAGCAATACAACTGGCTTCCCCAGTTGGGAATCACCCTCTACTTTGGTGTGGATGGCATGAGCGCCCCACTCGTCCTGCTGACGGGTATTGTCATGTTCACGGGTGTGCTCATCTCCTGGGGGGATGATGATCCGCATGTCATGTCTGGCATTCAGGATCGCCCGCGCGAGTTCTTCGCCTTCCTGTTCCTGTTGGCGGGCGGTGTGTTCGGCGTGTTTGTCTCGCTCGACCTGTTTATGCTGTTTTTCTTCTATGAGATCGCCGTGTTCCCGATGTACCTGCTTATCGCCATCTGGGGCTGGGTGAAGACCCGTGAATATGCCGCCATGAAATTGACCCTCTACCTGTTCATTGGGTCAGTGGTTTCCCTGGTCGGTGTGCTTGCCATGTACTGGACCCAATATCAGAACACCGGCGCGCTTTCCTTCGATATGCTCCAAATGGAAAGCGCGGGCTTTTCGAGCGCTTTCCAAAATCTTTGGTTTCTGCCCGTCTTCCTCGGCTTTGCGGTTCTGGGTGGTATCTGGCCCTTCCACAACTGGTCGCCAGACGGTCACGTTGCCGCGCCGACTGCCGTCTCCATGTTCCATGCAGGCGTGCTGATGAAGTTGGGCGCTTTCGCCGCCTTGCGCGTGGGCGTGATGCT
>JAUXWL010000672.1 GCA_030680155.1 Anaerolineales bacterium | reverse complement strand
AATGGACATTTGCCCGTCACTCAAACGATCCAGCAGGTCATTGGCTTTCTGCTCGATCTGCGGCAGCGCCTGTTCGATGAGTAAGGCAGGGACGCCGTCCTTGCCAAAGGCGCGTTCCAGTAACTTGTGGCGCAGGATATTTTGGTTCAGTTCTTCACGCTGAGACTCGTAATCCGCTTTACGTGCGCGCTGGATATCTAATATTTTTACCCTTTGTTCTGCGCCGCCTAATTCACGACGAACGTTGTTCTCTTCTTCTTTCAAATCAAGAAATTTACTTTCAGCTTCCTGCAAATTGGGGGCGCCCGCTTCCGATTTCGCAAACTGCGCAGCGCCCTCGGTGTACCTCGTTTCCTGCTCCACAACTTCTTCCTGCTTACTTTTTACTTCTTTCCCCAACTCTTTGATTTCACTTTCAATCCGCTTGCTGACTTCACGCGCAGAATCCAACTTGCGATAATCCGCTTCAACCTCGCGCAGTTCGAGTTCTTCCTTGCGTTTGGCATCGTGCGCTGAAATATCATAGCCGAGCTTGGTTAGTTCCTTGTCCAGTTTGGCGAGTTCCTTTTTGGCGTCACCGGCAAACTTGCCACTTTCGAGAGACTTCGTGATTTCCTTCAAGCGTTTCGCGCCCGACTTTTCCCATTCCTTATTTTGGGTTTGGACGGATTCCAACTGAAGGGTCAACTGCGAGATTGAGTTCGAGAATTTCAGGCGTTCATTTTCGGCATTCGATAATTGCGTAATACGGGATGCGTATTCCGTAATTTGAGCATCGAGGGCTTTTGCTTCTGCTGTATTAGCACGAAACGCGTCGCCTTTTTGTTTGCCTTCGCCTTCCAACTGCTTCAGCGTGGATTTGCGATGACCGTCGCTCAGTGGCTGTCCACACAGGGGACATTCCGCGCCGTCCGCCACGCTCAACGCGTCGATGCGGATTTTGAGTTCGTCCATTTGACCGCGCAGGGATTCGTTCTCGACCTTCAACACTGCCTGCCGCTCACGCGCTTCGTTACGAGACGTTTCCAATTTGGCGCGGTCCTTGATTTTTTCCTCCGCTTCATCAAGCGACTTCTGAGCAATCTCAAGTTGTTTCTCCAACTCGCCCACCACTGATAACTGATTACTGATCACTGAATACTGTCTACTGAGCTCCCCCATCTCCTGCTCCAGTTTCGCCTTTTCCACTTCGATCTCACGCAGCAGCGGCTGGCGCTTTTCATCATGCTCGCGGAATTGCACTGCGATTTGGTCCATCTTTTCCACATCCGCGCGCGTTTTCTGCCATACCTTGTAAGTAGACTCAATTTCTTTCGCGCGGGTCACAAGGTCGGCATACTGCGCCAGTTCGGATTCCTTCTCGGCAAGCCTGGACTCAAATCCAGCCAGCGATGCGCGTGAATTTTCCAGCGATTTGGCGAGGGTTTCCAGCAGCTTGCCTTGTTCCTTCAAAATCGCTGCCGTATTTTTGATACTTTCGAGCGTCTTTTCCTGCGCAGATCGCGCGTCGCTCAATTGTTTGAGGTTTGTTTCCAATTCCTGCAAACGCGCCTTGCGGGTATCTTCCTCTGAAAGTTCCGCATCAATTTCAGCAATGCGACCATCGATCTCGTCCACATCCCGTTCGAGTAATTTCCGCTTTTCGGCGGTTCGTTCTTTGTACGTATCCCAAATCTCCAAGCCGAGGATCGTACTCAAGATCGCTTTGCGTTCGCTGGCTTTCTTCTGTGTGAACTGATCCGCCTTGCCCTGGAGAAAGAATGAAGCATTGATAAAGGTTTCATAATCCAATTGAAGCGTCTGCTCGATGCGTGACTGCGTTTCACGGGTTGTCTTCTCCGTCAAAGGTCGCCACGTTCCGCCTTCCGCCTTCTGCTTTCCGCTCTCTGCATCAAGCACCTGAAACTCCAGCACCGTGGATTTTCCCCTCGGTAACGTCCGCTGCACACGATAGATATTGCCTTCGTACTCAAACGTCAATGCAACTTCCGCCGCCTTCACATCCTGACTTAAGTTAATTACATCCATGCCCCTGCCGCGCGCCTCACCAAACAACGCCCAGGTGAACGCATCCAACAGGGATGATTTCCCCGCGCCGTTATGACCCGAGATACAGGCAAGGTTGATCGAAACGAAATTCAACTCAATAGAGTCGCGATAGGACAAAAAACCGGAAATACGAAGTTTAAGTGGAATCATGAAAAGTTACCCAATCTCATGGATTATAATCGAACCACTATGCTGGATGCCGATACCACCACCCGCACACGCCGCCGCATGAGATTGCTCGCGGTCGTCATTGCCACCATCCCCTGTTACTGCGCTGGCTTTATTGCCCTCTCCTTTGCTCCCGATACACGCGCAACCGCCACCCCAACCACAACCCAAACCGAAACAGCCACGCCCAGCGAAACTCCAACCATCTTTACGGAAACCGCCACACCCACCTTCACCGAAACACCCACATCCACCCCCACCGAAACGCCCACACTTACCAATACGCCGACCATCACGCCATCTTTCACGCCTTCCTTCACACCATCCCATACCCCCACGTTCACCAACACACCGTCGTTTACGCCAACCCAAACCGACACGCCAAGCCCGACGAACACCCTCACCCCATCCCCAACCGCCTTCGGTGGGTAAAACCATGAGCGACATCCTCCCCTTTCTAAAATCCCTTATTTCCGTTGCAGGCGTATCGGGACATGAAGCCCCTGTCGCAGACCTCATCAAACAAAAGTGGACTCCACTGGTGGATGAGCTTACGCAAAGCAGACTCGGCTCAATTCATGGACTGAAAGCTGGTTCGCTAAAGAAAAGCATTCGCCCCTCTGTGATGATCGCCACCCACATGGACGCCATCGGCTTGATGGTCTACCGCATTCTGGACGGCTTTCTCTTCGTCACAAACATCGGCGGCATTGATGCGCGCGTGCTGCCTGGCACGCCCGTCATCGTCCACGCTTCAACGGGCGAAGACCTGTACGGCGTGATCGTCCTGCCGCCTGCCAACCTGCTCCCCGACAACGAAGGCAACGGCGTCATTGCGCTGAAATATTTGATGATCGATACAGGTCTCACCCCAAACGAAGTCGCGAAAAAAGTTCGGGTGGGAGATAGAGTCTCCTTTGGAACAGAACCAGTTGAAATGTCAGGGGGATGCGTGAGCGGGCACACGCTCGACAACCGCGCATCCGTCGCGGCACTCACCATCTGTCTTGAAGAACTGCAATCCAAATCCCATTTGTGGGACGTGTGGGCAGTCGCATCGGTGCAAGAGGAAGTCACCCTCGGCGGCGCGGAGACCTCCGCCTTTCAACTGCGCCCCACCATCGCCGTCGCCGTGGATATGACCTATGGCA
The DNA here is from genome assembly GCA_030680155.1 of Anaerolineales bacterium. Lineage (GTDB taxonomy): Bacteria > Chloroflexota > Anaerolineae > Anaerolineales > Villigracilaceae > Villigracilis. Next base: position 11,181 of record JAUXWL010000672.1, on the reverse strand, counting down.
AAGGCACAGGCTCCAGCGGGTATCAAACCTTCGGCATCGGCAAAGGCGTGACGCTCGGTATCAGCCCCAGCATTCACCCATTTTTGTATAAGCGTTTCAAAGAAGTGGCGGAACGCATCGAGATCCCCGTGCATGATGACCTGATGCCCGAATACTCCTCCACCGATGCAGACGCGATGCAGTTGGTAGCGGAAGGCATTCCCACGATGGTGTTGAGCATCCCGGAGCGTTACATGCATACACCTGTGGAGTTGGTGGCAATGAAGGATATTCAACGCGCCGGGCGTCTGATCGCGGAATTCATCGCCTCGCTCGAAGCAGATTTTATTGAAAGAATCGTGTGGGATTAGCCTCATCCCTCACCCTTAGCCCCTCTCCCAAAGGAAGAGGGGACTCGGACTCCCTTCTCCCCGCGGGAGAAGGGCTGGGGAAAGTGCCCCGAAGGGGTATGAGGGCATTCAGGAATTACTATGCTATCCATCGGAACAACCCAAATCAAATTCCTTGAAAAATTATGCAACGCCATGGCTGTATCAGGCGATGAGGGCGAAGTGCGCCGCATCGTGCTGGATGAAGTCAAACCCTACGCCGACGAAGTAAAAGTGGATGCGCTCGGCAGTGTGCTTGTGCGCAAGAACGCTTCGACTTCGCCCAGCAAGGGCAAAAAGCCTTTGCGCGTGCTGCTCGATGCCCACATGGACGAAGTCGGTTTCATGATCGTGGCGGATGACGGCGATGGTTTCTTCCAATTTGAGACCGTCGGCGGAATCGACCCGCGTCATTTGGTCGGCAAGCAGGTCATTGTCGGCAAGGATCACAATATTGGCGTGATCGGCGCAAAGCCCATTCACATGACCACGGCAGAGGAACGCAAGCACACCATTGATGTGGACGCCATGCGCATTGACCTTGGTCCTGAAGGCAAAGCCAAAGTTGGTGACCGTGCCACGTTTGCGACCAAGTTCAAGCGTGTCGGTCCATCCATCATGTCTAAATCCATTGATGACCGCATCGGTGTGGCGATCCTCATTGAACTGCTCAAACACGCGCCGAAGAATATCGAGTTGTGCCTGTCGTTCAGCGTGCAAGAAGAGATCGGTCTGCGCGGCGCGAAGGTGGCAGCCTATCACTTCAACCCCGACCTTGCCATCGCCATCGACTCCACGCCCTCGCGTGACCTGCCCGATTACGAAGGAAGGGAAAACATCAGTTACAACACCCAGCTTGGTTTGGGTCCCGCCATTTACCCTGCGCATTCGCCTGTCATCAGTGACCCGCGTTTGGTCAAATATCTCACGGAGACAGCAGAGAAGCACAAAATTCCCTATCAATTCCGCCAGCCAGGCGGGGGCGGCACGGATGCGGGCGCAATCCAACAAGCGCGCGCGGGCGTGCCCGTGGTTTCGGTCTCTGTGCCGCATCGCTACACCCACTCGCCCATCAGCGTGTCGCGCGTGGATGATTGGAAGAACACGTTGAATTTGATCCATGCGGCGTTGAAAGACATGGTTCCTTCGCTGGTAAAATTAAAGCCATGAAAAGCGGAACGCCCGATCTGAAAGTACTCCCAAAAATTTTCGAAAAATATCCTGATATTCAGGCTGTGTACTTATTTGGGTCGGCTGCCAGCGGAAAACAGCACGCAGAAAGCGATATTGATCTTGGCATCATCCCGCGTGATTCATCCCTCCGCTCCCAAAAATTAGATATTCTGGCAGACCTAACGCGACACGGGTTCAACAACGTAGATGTGGTTTTTCTTGACACGTTGGATATCGTTGTACGATTCGAAGCAATTCGACAAAACCGCCTTGTATATTGCGCCAAAGGGTTTGATGCAGGCGCGTTTTTTTCATTAACGCTCCGTCAATATTTCGATTTCGTTCCCTATCTGAACATCCAAAGGAAAGCGTACAAACAAAGGATATTACAACATGGTTAAGGTCGAAGTCATCCGAAAACGGTTGAACAGCCTTGATGAGTATCTTAATATCCTGCGCGGGCTTCAAAAATACTCATTGGATGAATTTCTTTCCAACCCTGAGATTTATGGCAGCGTTGAGCGCTTCCTGCAACTGGCAGTTGAAACCACAATTGACATTGGCAATCACATTACATCCGCGCTTGGGCTTGGCGAAGTCAACTGGTACAGCGATGTGGCAGCGCTCATGGAAGAAAAAGGCTATATCACTGTTGAACTGCGCGAACGATGGATTAAGATGATCGGGTTTCGGAATATTCTTGTTCATGATTATCTGGAAGTTGATCGAAAAATTGTCTACGATGTATTACAAAACAGGCTCGATGATTTGGAGGAATTAAAACGAGCTTTTGCCGAATTTCTGTAACCCCACATGAATGGTCTAATCGCTTTACTCGGTTCTGGTGAATATCTACCTGTCATGAATGACGTGGATGCGTACCTGCTCGCGAACTGCGGGGCAAACGGACGCAAGCCGCGCGTGGTCTGCCTGCCGACGGCGGCGGGACAGGAAGGCGACGCGAGCGTGAATCGCTGGTCACAGATGGGGGTGGAGCATTTCACCCGCCTCGGCGCGGACGTGGTGGCTGTTCCTGTTACAGACGCAGAATCTGCCAATGAGCAGAGTCATGCGTCGGCGGTGGCAGAAGCGGACGTTGTCTATTTTTCGGGCGGGAATCCCATGTATCTCCATCAGATCATGAAAGATAGTTTGGTGTGGAAATCTGCGCAAAAAGTGTGGGAGCGCGGCGGGGTGTATGCAGGCTGTTCGGCGGGCGCGATGATTCTGGGAAGTGAAGTGCCTGATTTTCGCACGATGGGACTACGCTCCATTCCCGTTTTTGGGATCGTGCCCACTGCGTTCGTCATCCCGCATTTTGATGCTTTTCCGATGATGTGGAAGCCGCTGCTATTCGCGTTACGAAAACGACTGCGGGCTGGCGAGATGCTGTTGGGAGTTGATGAAAACACGGCGGTGGTCGGAACGCTCGGCGGCGAATGGACCGTGATGGGAAAAGCACAGGCGCATCTCTTTACAAAAGACGGCGAGAGAACGTATGCCGTTGGTGAAAGATTTATTTTAAAGTAACAGTCACTTGAGAGGACATATATGAAACAACTGCTCAAAACGCTCACAGAAACATTTGGTCCTTCGGGGTTTGAAGATGAAGTCCGCAAGGTGATCCTGAAGGAAGTGAAGCCGCTCGCTGATGAAGTGCGCGTGGATGCGCTTGGCAATTTGATCGTGCGCAAGAAACCCGCGAAGGGTGCGAAAAATCCGAAACGGATCATGCTCGCCGCGCACATGGACGAGATCGGCGTGATCGCCAGCCACATCGACAAGCGCGGATTTGTGCGCTTCACCAATGTCGGTGGGACATTTGGCAGGTATACCCTGGGCGCGCGCGTTCGATTCATGAATGGCGTGACGGGCATCGTCGGCTATGACAAACTTGAAAACATGGATGCCCCATTGCCCATCAACAAAATGTACATTGACGTGGGTGCGAGCAATAAAAAAGACTGTCCCATCAAGGTTGGAGACTTCGGCGCATTTGATCGTTCGTTCATCGAAATGGGAGACCGGCTGGTCGCCAAATCCATGGATGACCGCTCGGGTGTATTGGTGTTGATCGAAACGCTGCGCGCGATCACCCTTCGACAGACTCAGGGCGGGTCCACACAGAATGACCTGTATTTCGTGTTTACCACGCAGGAGGAAGTCGGTGTGCGCGGCGCGGGGGTGGCGGCATACGGCATAGACCCCGACATCGGCATTGCAGTCGATGTGACCCCAACCGGCGACACGCCTGCCTCGCTGAAAATGGTGATGGAGTTGGGCAAGGGTCCGTGCGTGAAATTCCGCGACCCGGGCATGTTGTCCGATCCGCGCGTGGTGGATTGGATGATCCAGACCGCGGAGAAAGCGAAAATTCCATATCAACGCGAGGTACTATTGGTTGGAAGCACCGATGCGCGCGCAATTCAGATTACGCGCGCAGGTGTAATGGCGGGCGTAATCTCCGTGCCGTGCCGATACGTCCACTCGGCTTCGGAGATGGTGGATTTGAACGACTTGAAGAACTCGGTCAAGTTGCTGACGGCGATGTTGAGCAAGGCGGTAAGTTTTTAATAACCACAAAGGAGAACAAATATGGGAGATTACAACCGTTCCACCAAGGAAATTACATTCGAGAGTATTATGCCTGATGTGATGCAGAGCATCAATGCATATATTGAAAAGCACAATCTTGGGGATATTCTGGCAAATGTTGCCATGTGCGTTGTTTCCACATCCGAAAAGATCAAGAAGGGCTTGTTCAGCGGACCAGGTCCCAAATTACTGGTGCAGACCGTCATCCTGACCAAGCGCTGGCTGATTCTGGCAGACCGCGTAGACCAGAATGCCATCTACATCAGAACCATACAATTACGCGATATTACCGTGGAAGATTACGAGAAAAGCCAGTTCCACGCCATGATCCCCGATTCGGGCGTGAACATCTCAGGCATTGCGACGGATACCGCTGAAAAAGGGACGGTCTTTTTGCCCTTGGGAAAGGATTCGGCGGGAGAGAAATTCAAGTCCGCGCTGATCGAGGCGGTGCAAGAGGCGAAGAAATAGCTTGTCAAAGCATGATTTATTTTCACCTTATCTTAACTGCTTTACAAAACAGCCCTCGGAAATTTCCGAGGGCTGTTTTGTCTTGTTACTTTTCTTCCTCATCCCCATCCTTCTTCTTCGAGAAGGACATAAGCAGCGCCGCGCCTGCGCCGAGAGCGAACATGCCTATCGAGCCTGCGCTGGAGTAATGTGTCAAACCCACGAGCAAACCGAAGAACCCAACCGCCAGCGCAGCCTGCACCTGCCAGACGGCTTTCTTGTAGGCGTCCATGGTGAAGCGCCCAACTGCAAATCCCAGCAGGGCGAAACCCAGCGCACGGATGATGAAACCGATCACGGAAAGAACTTCTGAAAATGTTTCCATTTGAATCTCCTTTTGTATTATTTTACACCCAAGCCCATAACATCCAAAGCAGGATCATGACAACGCCGATGCCCATCTTTGCGGCAATTGCCCAGCCCCAGCCTGTCATCCACGCTTTCGTATTGGCGAAGGCACACAAAGGAGAACAAATATGGGCGGGGTGCGTTTCATTTCAGTTGAAACCGTCCCGAAGGCTGGCAAAAACGATCAGATTTCCTCAACGAAACCTTCGGGACGTTATTTCTGTCAACTCATTTGAAACACACCCTTTTCATTTGGGCGCGACACAAAGAAAATATCAACCAACCTTACTTTTGACTGAACTATTATTCGTGCTTCACCAAGGGAAGAAAGGATTTTGTAAAATGAGAATTCCGCAGGTGAAAGAAGGACCTTGATTGGTTTGAGAAAACGTTTTAATATGTGCCCCATTTCCACATTGCATAGATGGCAATAATCATGAAGAGTCCAGGTATGTATACTATTACTCGAGAAAAGCTACCGAGTAAAGAATCTGAATTTAGTTTTGAATATAAGGGATAAGATATATATGCGATGCCCTGGCCAGCAAGTAATGGACTAAATGGTGAAATCCAATTATAGGAATAAAACAACGCAAAGAAGCCTAGTGCAACCATAAATATTGGACCCAGAATGCCTAATTTTGTTTTCTCCTGATTTTTTGGGGTTCTGTTAAAAGTGGGTTTTGTAAATATGTGTCTCCAAAAAGATAATCCTGCTATTGGCGTTGCTGCAGTATAAATAGCGGTCGACCAAAAGTAGAATTTTATAGCAGATGAAACACCTTTTGTGATAGATAGATGAAGCGCAAAAATTGATAGTAAAAACCAAGTGTAAATATATGGCAAAACTGGATGAAGGTACGGCAAACCATCTTCCCAAAGCTTATGGCAAACATATGCGCCGAGAAATCCGTTTATTGTTACGAATAGCATTAGTGGATACCAGATTAGCATCATGAGAAGATCCCACTTTTCTACAAAGTGAGCTGGGCTAAGAAGAAATCGAGGTACTTCGCGTCGTATTAATTCCGCAGTGCCTGATGCGAATTTTCTAAGACGGACCATGAATCCCCCAAAATCAAAAGGGAAGGATTCGTAGCTAATATTATTTGCATTATATACTCCACGAAATCCCTTAGCTATTGAGCGGAGAGCAAAAGCGAAATCTTCAGATACAACTTCGGGAAATCCACCTATTGAATCCCAAGCAGATCTGCTAATCATAGCGCCATGTCCAAGCATTGGAACAAGGCCGAAATTTTCTCTGTACATCATGTCGCGGAAATAATATAAAGTTATGCCGGGTGATAGTGCTGTTTGGAAAGGACTGTTTTCTTCGGATAGAACTGATTGATGTGCATACTGGATAAAAGCAATATCAGATTTATCTTTTGGGAAATTAGAAACAAGTTTTGATAAATAATTTGACGGTAGAAATTGATCGGAATCAACCAATAATATCCAATCTTCTATAATTATATTTTCAAGCGCATTATTAAGATTTCCAGCCTTGAAACCTTTGTTGTTTGCGCGAGTTACCAATACACACTTTTTGGCATTTTTTTTACAGAATTTTGAAATACTATCTTTGTACTCAGGTAATTTACTGTCATCACAAACATAAACTCGAAAGTTGTCATAGTCTTGATCTAGGCAAGATTTTAAATACTCTAAGTTGAAATCATCACACGTCGTAAATAGTATTGCAATTGGTGTCCGTTCATTTTTTTTATTTTCTTGAAAATTAGCCTTCTTGAACATCGAGATGATTTGGAATGACATATGATGCAAAGCCCAAAGTAATACTGACCACCAAATCGCAGCGCTAATATGGGTGAGTATTGAAAAATAGACATCAAATTTGTCTATCTGATGTATCCATGGCCAAATGACAATATAAATTAATAAACCCCATATAAAGATGGTTAGTAAGACAAGTGTAGGCTTTTTATGGTCTTCCGAGATATTTTTCACTTCTTGGTTGTTCATAAAAGTAATTATCTCCTTAAAAATGAGCGGGCAGCGGGTCTAAGGTTTCCTGATTTATCAAGGAGTCCCGTTGATGTTTCCCATTTGTAAAATGGCCAATAAGTTTTCCAAGAAATGTCATATGCACTATGTGCAGATATTACAACGCCAATTGGAATTTCCGGCTGAACATCTTGAGTGTTTGCTAGTAAAGCGTCAAAGAAATGTGCTTGTTCGTCAAGCGACGCATTTGGTGCCCCGCTCATTGGATACATTACCATTTTTAACAAAATGGTTTTTCCATTTCTTTCTTTTTGTGAGGCAATAATTTTTGCCAATTCAATAGTAAGTTCTTTGTCTCTTACGGCATTGACAGAATATTTTCCTCCTTCATCTTTGACAGACACATGAGCGTCTGGAAAAACCCAATCACCAATGCCAAATAAACGTTTTTCAACAAGATAGTATGAAACTATTTCAGTAGTGGAAACAGGATGACGAGTGTGAAATCTAATTTTTCGAATAGTTTTAGTTAAATCAGAAAATGAGTATAGCCAATTAACTCCGTTATGACCTACTGAATAAGCATCAATATAGTCTTTATTTAATATGGCAGATGCAACTTCTTGTCGGTTTGTTGGATCCCATACGCCTGCTATGACAAGAAGATTATGCTTTTTAGCTAATTTTGGTATTTCAGATAAACTGCCTTGGCTACTAAGAGTAATTATTCCGCTAAACCCTGCATTACTTACCCATTCGAGTTCTTTGTCCATTGAATCAACAGTTGGATTGAGATTTGTCGCAGGATTATATTCAGTGGGTTCATACACAACCCAAGCCTTACCCTGAAGCAAAACGTTTGGATCTGTATCGATGAGGTAGCTTGACAAGATAGGACCAACAAGCTCGTTCCATACTGCAAGGAGCGTGATTGCATAAAATGCAATAAATAAAAATATGCGTAAATTCCTCTCTGTTTCTCCAAAGTATGCAGCGAATTTCCACAGACCCACGCCAAAAAATACTACGATAATTACTATAGCAACTGCCCATAATAAATCTGGTAATATGTAAACTAACGATAATTGAGTTACGATAAAAGGCAATACCCCAAGAACTACTTGGATTAGTAGCTGAAGCCCTTTATCAACAAACCAATTCGATTCTTTTTCGGTATGATTTTTGGCCATAATTTTCCGCCAGAATATTTTTGTTTATTAATAAACCCAATGAAAGATTATTTCAAGAATAAGAGCAACAGAATCGTGAATTTCGAACTTGTTTGTCCCGACTAGGCTGGTGTCACAACGATATTTAAAAACACTCATATAGGTATTATATACCCTATGCTTGTAGAAATTCCAATATTTTTGGAGAGACGGCTCAACGGTTAAGGATTGATGCGGCGCGGAGAGAGTAAGAAGTCGCAGTCAGCGGAGCGGTAGCCGCCACATCTGTCCTAAACTATACTTATACGAAAGCATTCCGTATAACAGCTTATATCCTGCACTCCCAACATTATACAACGCCCCCACAGAAAAACAACATCCAATCAGTAATTGGGGTGTGGTCTAAAGTTTCGGAAAGCCGCGCTATTATGGCGCTTTTGCCCGTATTTTGAAGGAGTTTTGCATGCAAGCCTCCGAAAAAATATTCCACACCCTCAGTAATTGGTGACCTTTGAATTTTACTGTCATTTCACAAAACCTCTTTACACCCAAGCCCATAACATCCAAAGCAGGATCATGACAACGCCGATGCCCATCTTTGCGGCAATTGCCCAGCCAAAACCCGTCATCCATGCCTTGGTGTTGGCGAAGGCATTGTTTCTATCTTTCAAGCGGCGCCATTCTGCTAAAAAGAGACCCGCAGGCGCAGCCACCATCCCGCCCAGCGGCGTGAAAATAAGGCTGACAATGATCCCTGCCGCAAACGCCAACAAGATCGAACTCCACGGCACGTCCTTCTCGCGGACATGTTTGGCAATGATGATATTGTCAATAATGTTGCCGCCGATCATCAGCAGGGTAATGAACCCAAACAGTGTCCAGTCCACCCAGGTCATGTTTTCGTTTGCCGCCTGGATGATGGCATAGATCAACGTGCCGATCCACATGATCGTCAGCCCGGGGAAAATGGGGACAAGTAAGCCCACCAAACCCGCTAACAGCACAAATAGAGTAATTGCGTCAAACAAGGCTTGCCCGAACAATTCCCATGAGAAGGGATCCATGAAGTCTCCTTGGTGATAGACCGTGGACGGTGGACGGTAGACCGTGTTCCACGGTCCTCGGTCTACTGTCCACCGTCCACAATCAGATGCTTATTCTACGGATAAAAACCCAAGTCGTTGTTCCACGCTACGGCTTGATGACCTCGATGCCGCCCATCCACGGGCGCAGGATTTCGGGGACAATGATCGAGCCGTCGGCTTGCTGGTAATTTTCCATCACGGCGATCATCACGCGCGGCAGACCCAACCCCGAACCGTTCAGCGTGTGCAGGAATTTCGCCTTGCCGCCATCCGTGGGACGATACTTGATATTTGCGCGGCGGGCCTGGAAATCGGTCACATTGGAAACCGATGACACTTCCAGCCATTCGTCACAGCCGGGCGCCCATAATTCGAGATCGTAGGTCAGCGTTGCGCCGAAACCGATGTCGCCTGTACACAACTGCTTCACGCGATAGGGAACGCCCAGCAATTCGCAGGTCTCTTCGGCATCCTTCAACATCTTCTGGTGCAAGGCCTCCGACTCCTCAGGCTTGCAGTACATGTACATTTCCACTTTGTCGAACTGATGTCCGCGTTTGATGCCGCGCACGTCACGTCCCGCGCTCATCTTCTCGCGGCGGAAGCAGGGTGTGTACGCGGTGTACAACCTTGGCAGGGATGCTTCGTCGAGAATTTCATCCATGTGCAATCCCGTCAACGGGATTTCCGCCGTCGGCACGAAATACAAATCCTCTTCATGGTCTTTGTACAGGTTGTCGGCAAACTTCGGCAACTGCCCCGCGCCGTACACGGCGGCAGTCTTCACCATGAACGGCAGATACTCTTCCTGATAGCCCTGCCGAATGTGCAGGTCAAGCATCCATGCGATGAGGGCGCGTTGCAGGCGCGCGCCCGCTCCCTGCAACACATAAAAACGGGAACCGGTCAGCTTGGCGCCACGCTCAAAGTCAATGATACCGAGAGCAGGCCCGAGGTCCCAGTGTGGAAGCGGGGTGAAGTCAAATTTGCGCGGCTCGCCCACCGTCTTGATGACCACGTTCTCGCTGTCATCCTTTCCATACGGCGTGCGCGGGTCAGGGATATTCGGCAGGGTGGATGTCAACCCGTTCAATTCGGATTCGACCTCCCCAACCTGCTTATCCAACGCTGCAATCTGGTCGCCCACCGCACGCATCGCCTCGATCTTGGACTGTCGGGCTGCTGCGTCTTTCATCTGCCCGATCTCCCTGGAGACAGTGTTCCGCTCCGCTTTGAGCGTTTCCACCTGACCGAGCAGGGCGCGCCGTTTTTCATCCAACTGCAAGATGGCATCCACAGGGGATGCGTCCATCTGGCGGTCTGCCAGCGCTTTGCGGACAATATCGGGTGTTTCACGAATGAGATTGATATCGAGCATGTTGCACCTCCATGTGCGTTGCACCGTTCACGGTGTTAAATAAAATACGCCCCAATCCGTTTGCAGGACGAGGGGCGTCTCGTGGTGCCACCTGCTTTCATTATTACCCCCTCTCCTTTAGAAGAGGGCTGGGGTGAGGTCACGGCAATAATCTCAGAGTACGCGCTAACGGGCGTTCCCGATTCCCTTATGACCTTCGTCTCTGCGGGAATGACGTGTCCCTTCGATACGGCTTTCGCCACTCAGGGCAAGCAAAGTGGATTTCATTCATTGGCGGGTCGCCTCACACTGACCGGCGACTCTCTGAACCGTTACTGAATTACTTATCTTTGCGCGTGTCTTTTAAAACTAACAGTCGAGATTATACCAATTATCAAAGGATGTGAGTAGCATGATTAAGTAAATAAACCCTGCTTGGCAGGGTTTATTAGGTCTTCGAGAAAGTGCCCCCACGGGGATTCGAACCCCGGTCGTAGCCTTGAAAGGGCTGCGTCCTAGTCCACTAGACGATGGGGGCATTTCTTAAGCGGGCGGATTTTATCACCCTCTGCCATGACCGTCAAGAACTTTTTGGGGGGTTAATT
>JAUXWL010000659.1 GCA_030680155.1 Anaerolineales bacterium | reverse complement strand
ATACATCCTCGGCGGCGTTTTGCGAGGGAAACCCTGCGCCGGGGAAAGTGCCCAGAATGGGTAAAGTGCCCAGAATGGGTACGGCGCAGGGAGCAAATTGCCTGACATGTTTTGCATGCACACCGAAGGCAAAACAGTCCCATAGTACCAACGTCCGTTTTGCGAATAGTACCAATATCACAGCCCTTTCCTTGACCTTCCCCAGAGTTATGTCATAATAAATTGGAAAGGAGAGAAATATGTTACAAAGAAAATTCACTTTAATATTATCCCTGTTAATGATCGCCGTCCTTTCAGCCTGCAACCTGCCCGGTGAAGCCAGCCCCACCCCCGATCTTGCGCTGACCGTTACGGCTCAACTCCAATTGCTTGAAACTCCCACTTCCACTCCCATATTGGAAACGGCCACGCCTGAATTCACTGCCACCCCGGAGTTCACCCCCACGCCAACCATCCCAACCGTCACAGTCAGCGTGAATACAAACTGCCGCACAGGTCCGGGCATGGCGTATGGAATCATCGGCGGGTTGAACGTCGGGCAAAGCGCCGAAGTCATCGGAAAGAACACATCCACAAATTACTGGATCATCAAACTCCCTGGCAGCGGAGCGATCTGCTGGCTGTGGGGCGAATACGCCACCGTCAGCGGCAATGTCGCTAATTTGCAGGAGTACGCCATTCCGCCGACACCTACTCCCACACTGACGCCGACTCCCACCCCGCCCACCCCAGTCTCCAACCTGGTTGCTGCAAAGATTTGTATTCCCCTTGTTCTACCTACCTATCAATACGGCGGAACCCTCACCTGGCAGGATAACTCAAACAATGAGACAGGCTTTAAAATCTATTTGAACGGCGGGTTGCATGGCACAGTCGCAGCCAACGTCACAACCTATCCCATCCCGCCCCTGCTTCTCCCCGCAGGCACACCCATTACCATGAGCGTCGAAGCCTACAACAGCGGCGGTGCATCCGCGAAGGTGGATGTGATCATCATCTGCCCGTAAGCCATAACCAAAAGAGGCCTGTGGATGAAAATCTGCGGGTCTCTTTTTCTTTGGGCTTGCTCCGGCGTCCCCGAACAGGAGCAAACCCGTCAGCGGGGAATCAGCCTGGGAAACAGAGCCAATTCAAAGTCCAGAAAAGAAGCGCGTGAAGTTAAGTCAAACAAAAACGCCCCGCGGACTTCCATCCGCAGGGCGTTCATCCTTCATCTTTCTGAATTCATCCTTGGGTTTAGGTTCCCTCTTCCCAGGAGCTGAGATAGTGCAATTGCTCATCGGTGAGGATGTCGATCTTGATGCCCATCGCTTCGAGTTTGAGGCGGGCGATCTCGTTGTCAATATCGGTTGGCACAGAGTAGACCTTCTTCTCGAGCTTGTCGGCATTCTTCGCCATATATTCGGCAGAGAGGGCCTGATTGGCGAAGGACATATCCATAACAGAGGCGGGGTGACCTTCAGCGGAAGCGAGGTTGATCAGGCGGCCTTCGCCGAGGATGTTGATCTTGCGGCCATCCTTGGTGGTGTACTGCTCGACAAACGGGCGGACGCGGTTGGGTTCGCCCACGCTCATGGCAGCCAGTGAAGGAATGTTGATCTCGACGTTGAAGTGACCAGAGTTGGCAACCAGCGCGCCATCTTTCATGACTTCAAAGTGATGCTTGTCGAGCACGTTCAAGTCGCCGGTGACGGTGCAGAAGATGTCGCCGATCTTGGAGGCATTCAGCATCGGCATGACCTGATAGCCGTCCATGACCGCTTCGAGCGCCTTCATCGGATCGATCTCGGTCACGATGACCTGTGCGCCCATACCGCGAGCGCGGGAGGCGAGACCACGTCCGCACCAGCCGTAGCCAGCCACAACGAAGTTCTTGCCAGCCAACAAAACATTGGTGGCGCGGATGATGCCATCCACGGTGGATTGTCCCGTGCCGTAGCGGTTATCGAATAAGTGCTTGGTGAGCGCATCGTTCACCGCGATAACGGGGAACTTCAACACGCCATCGGCTTCCATCGCCTTCAAGCGGATGACGCCGGTGGTGGTCTCTTCCGTGCCGCCGATGACATTGGCAAGCATTTGCTTGCGTTGTTCGGCGCTCAAACCTTTCGCCCAATCTGCGAGGGAGGGTTCGAGTTTTTCGAAACGTCCCATTTCGATGAAGAACAGGGAGGAGACGAGGTCGGCGCCATCATCCTGCGTCATGTGGGGCATGTGCTCCAACGCGGCGCGGATGTGTTTGAAGTAGGTCACTTTGTCTTCGCCCTTGATCGCGAAGACGGGTATTTCGTACTGGTTCACCAACGCAGCCGCGACGTCATCCTGTGTGGAGAGCGGATTCGAGGCAGTCAGGACGAGGTCCGCGCCGCCTTCTTGCAGGGTGATCATTAGGTTGGCGGTTTCGGTGGTGACATGCAAACAGCAGGAAAGGCGCAGTCCCTTGAGCGGCTTCTCTTTCTTGAAACGCTCGCGGATGGAACGCAGGACGGGCATTTCGCGCTCTGCCCAGTCAATGCGGCGGCGGCCGCCTTCTGCCTGTTGAATATCTTTAATGTCGTAATTGTTCATTTAATGCTCCTTATTTTTTCATGTGGAGTCAGTCAGCTGCGTGCCATTATGCCCTGAAAGGGTACGAAGTGGTATGCTGACGACAATTCATCGGCAAGCCGATGGAATCCAAAAATTACTTCAACAATACATCCAGTCGCCCGTTGTCATCGAAATGCTTGCGGAAGCGTTGGATAAAATCTTCGCGTTTGTAGGAATGGTTCTGCGTGCCGCGTTGTTCGAGGCAGTATACCGCAGAGAGCGAACCGATCTCGCCGCACAGCTTCCAATCGAAGCCGTGGGAGTACCCGGCCAGGAAGCCGCCACGGAAGGCGTCGCCGACACCGGTCGGGTCAACTACTTCTTCTTCCGGCACGGTGGGGATGTGGACGGAATCGCCATCGGAGTACAAGTCTGCGCCGTCTTTGCCGCGCGTAATGACCAGCACTTTGACATGGTCAAGGATCTGGTCGAGGCTCCAGCCGGTCTTCTTGGAGATCAAGCCGAATTCATAGTCGTTGCAGAACAGGAAGTGTGCGCCTTCCATGTCACGCGCCAGTTCCTTGCCTTCAAGGCGCAGGACCTGTTGGCTGGGGTCATACAGGTACGGAATGCCCAGGTCGCGGCATTCGGCGGGGAATTTCATCATCGCATCGGGCGAACTGGGAGAGACGATGACAAGGTCAGGTTTGGGATCAAGCTCTTTCAGGGATTGGGTGGCGGAGTGTGCCATTGCCCCCGGGTAGAACGAAGCGATCTGGGCGGAGACTTGATCCGTTGTGGCAAAGAATGAGGCGGTGAACAGCCCGGGGACAACCTTCATCAGGGACGTATCCACGCCTTTTGATTCAAGCCATTCGCGGTATTCGCCAAAGTCCTCGCCGACGGTTGCCATCACGCGCGGCTTCCTGCCAAGCAGCGCCATGGTGTAGGCGATGTTCGGGGCGATGCCGCCGCGTTGTTTGGACATTGATTCCACCAGAAACGAAAGGCTGATGGACTCCAAACGTTCGGGTAGGATTTGTTCCTTGAAATGACCGGGGAAGGTCATCAGGTAATCGTAGGCTACAGAGCCGGTAAGCAAAATATCCATGTACAACTCGCAGAAAAACGCGCACCCTTGCGAGTGCGCTGGAATGTGGAACGCCCGTGAGTTTATCACGGGGCGAATGGATTGTAAAGAATTTCAGCAACGGTTAAATCCGGTTACGGCACAACCACCTCAAAGTAATCAAAGCGCGCAATGATGTCTTGCGGGGTTCCGCCGGGGGGAGAGGAGTTCGTAGCGCTCAAACCAATGGATTTCAGGTCATAGAAATTCCCGAAACGCCCGATACGAACCCATTCGCCGGGCTGGGTCGCATAGTAGCCGCTGATCACATCGCCCACAATCTCGATTTTCAGGTAAACGTTCAGATCGTTCTCGCCTCGCGGAAGTTCGTAATGGTTAAGCGCACCGCCACCGGTGACGACCGTTTCCATGAAATACCCATGTCCGCCGACCGGGCATGGCTGGCAGAACCCGGTATTGACAACGATGTAGTTCTCAAGGTCTTGAAAGACAAAGATATTGGCTTGATGGAAATTCAGGTGAGGATCCGCTTTGATACGGGCAACGATGGCAAAATCTCCTTCGGGGATGTCGCGCATCAACACGTTCGAGCGTCCGGAGTTTCCAATGATCTGAAGCCATTGCGCCCCGTCATCTTCCACAAATGTCCATTTCGCGGGATCTTCCGAGTCCCATGTCCACCCGGGCTGGAAGTATCCGGTAAAATCGTCACGGAAAAGAATGCCCTCCGGGAGCGGCGTGTTGGTGGGAACAGGTGTTGCGGTCGGCTCAAGCGTGGGTGTAGCCGCGGGTGGATTCGTCGGCTGGACTTCAGTCGGCGCGGAAGTCGGTTGCGCCGCCTCAATCGGTGTTGCAGGCTGTGATCCACATGCAGCGAGTAAAAACAATATACATCCCCAAGAAAGTATTCTGTGTCGCATTTGAAACTCCTTTTTTACAAAAAATGGGGTTCAAATTCTAAAAAGCTCAACACATTCTGATAAGGTGATTTATCCTGCCGCTTTTACAGTATACAAGATATCCAAGTAATTTTCAAACTGCTAGAAGGTAAATCAAATTTCTACTTCCCCAACACCCTCTTCTTCAAACTCGCCTCGAACGGCGGATACGCCACACCGTTCTCCGTGACGATGCCTGTGACTAAACGCGCGGGGGTAACATCAAACGCAATATTGCGCGCTTTTGCATTTTGCGGGGCAACACGCTGACCTTCAAACTCAAGTCCCAACACTTCCTGTGGATCCCGTTCCTCGATGGGGATCAAGTCGCCGTGCGCAAGGGACAGGTCAATGGTTGAAGTGGGCACGACGGGATAGAACGGAACGCCGTTGTCAAACGCCGCCAGCGCCAACATGTACGTTCCAATTTTATTAGCCACATCCCCATTTGCGGCGGTGCGGTCTGAGCCAACGAAGCATTTCTGCACTTTGCCTGCCTTCAAGAAATAGCCCGCCGTGTTATCGCTGATGATCTCATACGGAATGCCGTATTGTTCCAGTTCCCATGCCGTCAGGCGCGCGCCCTGCAAACGCGGCCGGGTTTCATCGACCAACACATGAATTTTCTTCCCCTGCTCATGCGCGGTGTGGATGACACCCAGCGCAGTGCCCCAATCCACGGTGGCGAGCGCGCCCGTATTGCAGTGATGGATGATCGTATCGCCATCATTGATCAACGCCGCGCCATGCTCCGCCATGCGTTTGTTGATCTCCACATCTTCGTCCGCGATGCGCTGGGCTTCTTCGAGGATGAACTGGCGGATTTCATCCGTTGTTGGAGATTGGAGACTGGAGATTTTATTGAGAATGCGGTCAATTGCCCACGCGAGATTGACCGCCGTTGGGCGCGACGCTTTCAAAGTGGCGGCAGATGCCCGGAGATGGGCAAGCAGGTCTGAGGTCGAGGAGGAGGCGGATTCATATCCAGCCAGGGCCAGTCCGAATGCGGCGGCGGCTCCGATGGCGGGCGCGCCGCGCACCACCATCTCCTGAATCGCAACAGCCACAGATTTATGATCGCGATAGGAAAGCACTTCAAAGTGGTTGGGCAAAATGCGCTGGTCGATCAT
The DNA here is from genome assembly GCA_030680155.1 of Anaerolineales bacterium. Taxonomy (GTDB): domain Bacteria; phylum Chloroflexota; class Anaerolineae; order Anaerolineales; family Villigracilaceae; genus Villigracilis. The sequence continues at coordinate 14,999 of JAUXWL010000659.1, read as the reverse complement.
TCGCAGTTCGTTGTTTTCCCAAAAAACAGATCGCATGGTTTTATCCTTTGAAATAGATTTCGCGCAACTCGATCAGTTTCGCCTGCGCTTCGGGCGGCACACGCTTCACTTCGCCAAGCATTTTTGCGCGCCAGTAAATTTCAGCCACATGCTCGATGCGCTCAAGGTGGATCAGCGCTTCATCAAGGTTTTTTCCATACGTCAGGCTGCCATGCTGACGCAGGATCATGGCGTTATGCGTTTTCAAAAACGGGCGGATCACCAGCGCATCTTCATGCGAAGACGGCGTGGCATACTCCGTGATCGGCACATCACCCAAAGTGAGCAACACCTCCGGCAGCACATCGCACGGAAACTCCAGCCCCGCAACGGTTAACGTGGTGGCGAAGATCGGGTGCGCATGTAACACCGCGTACACATCCTCGCGATGCTTATACACTTCGAGATGCATCGGCGTTTCGGAAGACGGTTTGCGGCCGGGGCGTGACGAAATCACATTGCCATCAAGGTCAACGATCAGCAGGTCGTCGGGATTCAAACGTCCCTTCGAAAGACCCGACGGCGTGATGAGCACATTTCCATCAGACATACGAATGGAGATATTGCCGTCATTCGAAGTGGTCAGGTGGCGGTTATACGTGATACGTCCGCATTCGATGATGGCGAGACGCAATTCTAATTCAGTGGAGGAAGCGGGGAAATTCAACATGATTTGAAGATTATACTGCCATTAAATACCCTGCTTGACTCGCCCGTCTTTTACCGTTATAAAAATGGAATGAAAATCCTGCGCATCCTTCTTGGACTTTGGCTTGCCACTGCAATCATGGCTTGTTCCGCCCTACCAGATTTACCCACCATCCCCCCAGGCTGGACGCTGACCCCAAGCCCGTCCCCCACCCCCGAAGCGACGTTCACCCCCACCCTCGTCCCGACGCCAATTCCCGCCATGCGCGCCGACGCCGGCAACAAGGCTCTTTTCAACGGGGATTATGATTCCGCATTTTTGCATTACTCGATTGCACTGCAAGACTCGCCGGACCCGTCCATTCGCGCGTCGGCAAAATGGGGCGAGGCGCGCATTTACTTTGCACAGGAACGATACAACGAAACACTCGCAACACTGCAAACCCTCATCACAGAGTACCCACAGTCGCAGCATATTGGACAGGCATATTTCATTCAGGGATTCGTTTATTACCGCCTTGAAAATTATCAAGCTGCCGCAAACGCCTGGCAAACCTATCTCACTCTGCGCCCAGGTCAACTTGATGCCTACGCGCAGGAATTACGCGGTGACGCACTCTTCGGCGCCAGGCAATATGTGGAGGCCCGCACTGCGTATCAAACCGCCATCGAAGCCCCCTCCCTCAGCGATGACATTGCGCTCGATCTGAAAGTCGCATCCACCCACACACAGGTGGGAGAATACGACACCGCGCTGGCGTTATATGATGGCATCATTGCACGCGCGCCGAGCGATTTCATCAAGGCCCAGGCGACGTATGAGTCCGGGTTGGTGTTTCAGGCAATCGGTCAGAATGATGCGGCGTTGGCGAAGTTCCTATTCGCCGTGGAAAATTATCCGCTTTCCTATTATGCTTATCTCAGCTTGGTAGCCTTGCTGGATGCAGGCGGGACGGTCAGCGAATTGGACCGCGGGCTGGTGGATTATTTTGCAGGGCAGTATGTTGTTGCGATTGCGGCTTTTGATCGGTATCTTTCCTCCAATCCCGCCGATAACGATGGCACGGCATATTACTACCGTGCGCTGTCGCGGCGCAATCTGAGTTTTTACGATGAAGCCTTACAGGATTATGAAACGTTCATCGGGAATTATTCGTCTCATCCGAGTTGGGGAGATGCATGGGGCGAGAAGGCATTTATTGAGTGGTCGCAAAAGGGAGATTACACCAAAGCCGCGCAAACCATGTTGGATTTTGTGAGCGCAGCGCCAAACACAAACCTTGCAGTGGATTATTTGATGAGCGCGGCGCGCATCTATGAGCGCGATGGTCAATATGCCAAAGCGGTCGAAACCTGGGCGCGTGTGGCAAACGAATACCCCGGCACGAGTCAGTCGGCGAATGCTGTCTTTCTGATGGGCGTTATCTATTATCGTCAGGGCGAGTATACGCCAGCCCTGGAATCGTTCAACCGCAGCATGGTGGCGTCTGTTTCTGCAAGTGACCAATCCCGCGCGTTGTTGTGGATCGGAAAATCACAGGAAAAACTTGGCAATCTGGAAGCCGCCGCAACCGCCTGGCGCGAGGGACAGAACCGCAACGCAGGCGGATACTACAGCGAACGCGCACGCGACATTCTGCTGGAACGCGCACCATTCGCGCCTATCTCTTCCTCGAACCTGTCACCCAATCTCGAACAGGAACGCACCGACGCAGACACCTGGATGCGCCTGACCTTCAACCTCGGCAACGAAGTGGATTTGAGCGGTCTTGGCCCGCTGGCAGCGGATTCCCGCGTCATTCGCGGACGGGAATACTGGGAACTGGGCTTGTTTGAAAAATCACGGCTGGAATTCGAGAACCTGCGCACCGAACTGGAAACCAATCGGGATGCAATCGGCAGTTATCGCCTGACAAATTACCTGCTCGATCTTGGCATGTACCGCTCCGCTATTTTTGCGGCGCGCCAAACACTGACGATTGCAGGCTTGGATGACCACGCCGAATCGATGATGGCTCCCGCCTACTTTAGCCGCATCCGTTATGGATTGTATTACTCCGATCTGGTATTGCCTGAAGCGCAAAGGTACGGATTCGACCCGCTCTTCTTCTTCAGTGTCATGCGGCAGGAAAGTTTCTTCGAGGGCTTTGTCAGCTCATCAGCAGGCGCGCGCGGATTGATGCAGGTCATCCCCACCACGGGCGCACAGATCGCTTCGGAACTTGGTAAGCCTGTTGGGTACACCGACAAGGATTTGTACCGCCCGTATGTCAGTGTGATGTTCGGCTCGTACTATCTTTCCAAAAACCGCACCCTGCTTAACGGCGACCTGTACGCAACATTGGCCGCATATAACGGCGGCCCGGGCAACTCCCTGCAATGGAAGCAACTCTCTGGCGACGACCCCGACCTCTTTCTTGAAAGCGCGCGCTTTGAAGAAACGCGGAATTACATCCGCAATATTTATGAGATCTACACGGTCTATCGGCGGTTGTATGGGGCGGCGGAGTAAAACCTCTCTGGCGATGGTCTACAGACGATAGACCATAAATAACAGCCACGGATTCACACAAATTTTCACGGACAATTAATCCGCGCGAATCTGTGTCATCCGTGGCTGATGAATTAAAAATCAGGGGTGGGTCTAGTCCATGTGCGCCACGATACGCTGGTGCGCCGTCTCCACATCCATATCCAAAACAGAGATCAATTTATCGCGTCCGCTCTCGCCTGCCACGATCTCCACACGAGATCTTGGCACACCGAGCACTTCCGACATAAACGCCAGCAACTCGTCATTTGACTCATCATCCGCAGGGTTGGCGGCGATATGGACTTTGATCGTCCCATCGTTCAGCAAACCGACGATCTGGTTGCGGCTTGCGCGCGGAGTTACCCGCAACGCCAGCGCCGAACCGCGTTTTCCATCATGAAGGACATATTTTCTGTTGTTCATGGTTCACCTCAAAGGGAAAGCAATATGGAGATCAACATCCGCGAGAGGATCTCAACGGCAAAGATCAGGATCAAAGGACTGAAATCGATCATCCCTGTACCCGGCATGATCCGACGGATCGGCTCCAGGAACGGATTAACAATCCGTCCCAGAGCTTCACGCACAGGGTGGAATGGGGGAAGAAAAAAAGAAAGCAGGGCAGATGCAATCACCACCCAAATAAATAGCTGTGCCACCACACGCACAAACAAAGCCAAAAACTCAAAATTCATTCAACCTCCTTTTTATAATCAGTACTTCACGAAAGCGCGTAATTGGCGGTCTCAACCGCCAGATTTGCGCTACACCTGCCCTGGCGGGCGGCGCCAGGGGAGAGCGCACGCTGCGCAGTACGCAAGGTTTTCGTGATCTACTGATAATTCCGCGCACCCACAATCGCCGTGCCCACCCGTACAAAGGTGGCGCCTTCCTCCACTGCCGCTTCAAAATCAGAACTCGTCCCCATCGAAAGCTCTGAAAAATCAGCCTGCGGAAACTGTCTCGAAAGGAACTCCTGCAAACGTCGCAGCCGTTGAAAGAACGGGCGTGAGAAATCGGCAGTACTGCCCAGCGGCGGCATGGTCATCAACCCGCGCACTGTCAAATGCGGCAGGGCAAGCATCTCAGCAACATCGCCCAGCAACCCGCCCCAGTGCGCCTCATCCCACGCAGGCCAGCCGCCCTTGCTCTCTTCACCGCCCACGTTGAACTCCAACAGAACGGGCAATTGCCGTCCCGCTTCGCCGCTGAAACGGTCAAGCCGTTTGGCAAGTTTCAGGCTGTCCAGTGAGTGCATCAAGTTAAAGTTCGCAGCCACGAGTTGCGCCTTGCGGCTCTGCACATGACCGATCATGTGCCATTCTACCGCAGAAAATTCGCGCAGAGATTGAAGTTTCATGACACCTTCTTCCGCGTAATTTTCGCCCAAAATTTTCGCACCCGCCTCGATGGCCGCGCGCACGATCTCAACAGGTTGAGACTTTGTTACCACGACCAGCTTGACGGATTCAGGCTCACGCCCCGCCTTTTTTGCAGCGGATGCGATGGCAGCGAGCGTCATCAAATATCGTTCACGGATGGATGCAACCAAATCACTCATGCCTTAATTGTACCCCGCCTCTTTCCCGACCTTCAACCTGCCCGCACATCCCAAGCATTTTCCACGCCGACGATCCGCACGGCGATAAACCGCCGTGCTGCTCATACAAAGCCCGCTAAAGCGGACTCGCTACACCAACGCCATCAACGCGCCAAAGCGGCCCGTTTTCCCTTTTTCAGCGCGGTGCGAGAACCAATCATCAAGGTTGCAGGCGGTACAAATGCCGGAGACCTGGATATGCTCGACACCCGCATCCTTCAATTGACAGGCATTTGCCGTCCACAGGTCAAGGAACACACTGCCATCCCTGCGCTGGAGAATGCGTTCAGCATGGTCGGGGTATTGCGCCTCAAACCTGGCAGCGACCTCCTCCCCCACTTCGTAATGGTCCACGCCAATGGAGGGGGCGATGCCTGCCACAATGTCAGCGGGATCACTGCCGTAATGTTCCTGCATTCCTTTGATGGCGGTGTCCGCCACTCCTTGCAGGGTTCCCAGCCAGCCTGCGTGGGCAATGCCAATAACATTCTTCTTCGGGTCGTGGAAGAGCAGCGGCACACAATCTGCGAAGCGCATGAAGAGCGAGACTTCGGGATTGTCGGTGAAGAGGATGTCGGCTTTGGGAGACGGCGCATCCAGCGGACGAGGTGCGTCGGCGTAGACAATGTCTGTGCCGTGGACCAGCCACACGTCATGGATGGAGGCGGGCTTGCGTCCAAGCGCTTCGAATACGCGGACGCGATTCGCCGCCACGTGAGCGGGTTCATCCCCCACCGATCCACCGAGGTTGAGCGATGCCCAGGGCAGCGGGCTGACTCCGCCCTGCCGTGTGAAGACTGCGTTCAATACATTTGTCGGAAAAATATCGAACTGGTAATAGCGCAGTTCGCTCTGTTCGTAAAATGGCATTATGTTTCCGAAGCCTGATTGACGGCGAATTTTTTGATGTAGTACTGGCGTGTTTCGCTCATGGATTCTTCGATGTTGGGATAGGCGAACCAGGCGGTGGCGAGACCGAACAACGCGCCCGTGAACATGCGCAGGAAGGGCGTGCTTTCGCGATACGGTACGAGAGCGGAAAGCCATTCCCAGTTGAACTGGCTGAAGAGTTGCGAGAAGCCGTCCAAGCCGATGGGGCCGAGTCCGAGCAGCAGCCAGAGCATCCAATGCAGGGATTTGAAGCGGCGGCCGGTTGCGCCAAAGACCATGCCAAATACAAGAATTGCGAAATAGATGGAAACATCCCGTTCGCAGAGCGCAACCTTGTAGCCCATGGTTTCATCGCCGACATGGTTGCGGGCATCGAAGCGGGTGAAGCTGTAGGGGTCGCTTAAGTTGGCAAAGCCCGTGGCTTCTTCGTAGGTCTTATACCCGGAGACACGCGCCTCTGCCAATGGATAAAAAGGCTGTTCGCCGAAGAGGAAGAAGGAACGAAAACCGAATTGATGACAGAGCGGTTTGTAAACGCGATAGATGATGTTCGCGGGAGTTTCCGCGCCCACTCTCATCAGGGTCGGCGCAAGGAAGGGCAGCCCGACGTAAATCAGCATGAACAGGTTGAGGATCAATAAATAACGTTTGGCAATCCAAAATGAAACGCGGTCTCCAGTGGTCACGGTTTTTCCTTTTTTGGTCTGATATTTGTAAAGGGGGTCGTCCAGTTTTTCAAGTTGATGGACGCGGTCTGAGGCGGCGCCGATGATCATCTGTAATTTCTGGCGGGTGATGGGCGCTTTCAGGCTAAAGGGGCCGACCTCGATGACAGGGATGATCTGCCCAAATTTTGCGCGTAAAGCAGAATCAGTGTCAATATCCACTTCGACAAGCCGATGGGGGTATTGTGGTTGGAGTTCGTTCAAATCCGCTTTGACTTCGTCGCAGAGTTTGCAGTCCTTGCGGGTATAAAGGGTTACATTGAGCATGAGTTCATCCTGTATATAGTATTGCTCTGCGAAAACTACGCCAGCCGCGAAGATTCTGCGTAGCACCGCAAGACCTGCCCTGAGTGGATCGAAGGGTTTATCTTGCCTGCCAGGGCGCAAAATGAATTTTGCGGTACGAACCGCGCTATGGAATACGTCCCGCAGGGTGGTTTGATATTCATCATCTCACAAAACCTACGGGACGCTGTTGATTCTGATCCGCAAGAGCCTAGATACCCAAACAACTTTAACTTGATGGGTCAAAGCGGTGAATTTCAGCCGCTTTGAGACCCTGCATCTTCATGTTGTTTGGGTACTAGATGCCGAAGTCCACCCAGAAGAACTGTCCCTGCTGGGCAATGAGTTCGAAGATACCTGTGAAGAGCATCACGCCGACGATAACGAGGATGACTCCCATGGCGATCTCAACGTAGCGCATGGTCTTATTGTATTTTTTCAGGATGGTGGTCACCCAGCCAATGCCGAGGGCGGCGATCAAAAATGGGATGGCCAACCCAGCCGAATAAAAGGACAGAAGCGTCGCGCCTTGTGAAACCGATCCGCCGTTGATGGCGAGTGTCAGAATCGCGCCGAGCACAGGTCCCACACAGGGAGACCATCCCGCCGAGAAGAAGACGCCCATCAAGGCGGAGGAGAGATAGCCGAGTTTTGGGTCAGGCGCCTGCTGGACGCGGGTATCGTACGACAGGAAGGGGAGGTGGAAGACACCGATCATGTGCAGACCGAAGATGACGACCACGATCCCGCCGATCCGCGCCAGCCACAGACGCAGGTCGTAGAGCAATCCGCCTGCAAAGGATGCCGCCACGCCCAGTAGGATGAACACAACGCTAAAACCAAGTACGAAGGCAACGCCGTGTGAGAAGGTCAGCCAGCGATTGGGTTGACCGCCCGCGCCTGCGGCCCGTCCGCCGAGATAGCCGACGTAGGCGGGCACGAGCGAGAAAACGCATGGCGAAAGGAAGGAAGCCAACCCGGCAAGGAAGGCGAGCCAGATGCTGATTTGGGAAATTTCCATGATGAGTCTCTTTAGTTTTATCCGAGAAATCGGAGTGCAGACTTTAGTCTGCTTTCGCCCTGCGGACTGAAGTCCGCACTCCGCGTATGTTCGGATGGTTAATTAGTTGAATTTGGTTTCGACCGAGGTGACGACTGTGCCGTGCTCGGGCAGGTTGCGGCGTTCCTCGCCAGCGATAAGGGAAACATAAGGCAATGTCCAACGGAAGATCCACTTGGCATCTTCGGGTGAGACGTTAATACAGCCATGCGAGCGCTTCTCGCCAAAGGCATTGTGCCAGTGCGCGCCATGAATGGCGACACCGCCACTCGCAATAAATGTACACCACGGCACTGCCGGTGTGGAGTAACCCGCTGCCTCATCCCCAGCCGTCATATTCTTTGAAATGATCTTCCAGTGGGTCAGTAATGTGCCCGCAGGGGTGGAATAATCATTTTCGAATGTTTTTAATCCAGTGGACACACGGCAGAAGAAAACTTCGCGAGTTCCCTCATAACAGGATAATGTCTGGTAATCCAAATTCAAGGCAATGGTTTTCTCGCTCGGGTCAACATCCGGGTTGATGGTGGCAACATCGGCATCCGTCAAAATCTTGAAGCCTGCGCCATCCGCCCAGAAATACTCACCGTAGCCGCCGCCATAGCCGTAGCCGCGCCCGCCTGCGTCTTCGTTCCAGCGGTACTCCACGAAGCCGTTCACATTGCGGACCTGGTCCATCCAGACCACCTGACCATAATACAAACGCGGCGGGAAGTTGTAACTGATATTGCTCTGCAACCACGGCGAAGCGACCACGCCTTCATGAGCAAGTTCTACATACGGAACAGTCACTTCCGCCCAAAAGCCAGGCTGACCAGCAGGCATTTCGGTAATGGGGGTATTTGGCAGGTTGCGCGTGGGCTGCAACACCGAGCCATATATATAGCCTTGCGGAGTTTCGACGTATTTTTGGTTGACGTACCCAATGGCGCTGCCGATCACTTCGCGCCCCCATTCCACCAAGGTATCTGCGGGGATTTCGCCAATAGAGGTATTCAAGCCGGGGTCGTAGATTGGGCGGTCGCGAACGGAGACGCCAGTAGTCACTACACGGCCAATGATCTCACTGGCTGGGAATTGCGGAAGTCGCTTCGGGCTGGTTAGGTATTCAAAATCGAGCAGTTTATACGGCTTGAACGCCATTGCGCCCAGCCCAAGCCCGGCCAGTTTTAGAAAGTCACGCCTTGAAATTGGTTTCTTCATATAAATAACACCTTCTTGATTCAATATTTAATAAGCATACCTGCAAATAAAACGAGCGTCAACGTCACGGTTAGAGGGAATTAATCTTGCCCCTCACCTTTATCCTCTCCCAGAGGAAGAGGAAAGATATACCTCCAGCGCGCGCAGACAGCCCGCGCTTAACTTATGACCAACTTCATCTTCGCAATACGTCATGTCCGCGCCTGCCTGCTCCAGCAATTGCATCGAAGCGCGCGCGCGTTCCACCGTCACCATTTCATCTTTCGTGCCGTGCGCCACGAACACATTCTTCCCTGCCAGAGATTTCTTTGCGATGTATTCATCCAAACCCGAAGGGACAAAGCCCGCCAGCACCCCCATCTTGCGGATGCGCTGCGGGAAGAGCATTCCCAACACATTGACCATTGCCCCGCCCTGGCTAAATCCCATCACATCGAAGGTGGACGCCTCCAACTTAACCGAAGTTGTGTACTCGTCTATGAAGCGGATCAACCCCTCAGCGGCGGGCAAAAGCGTCTCAAGCGTAGGCATGCCCCAGGCGCCGCCCTGAGCGAGTCGAAGGGTCCCGGGTTGAAGCGGACGCCATGAGTAGCCGCTTGGTTCGGCAGCGTGCGGCGCGCGCGGGGCAATGATCCAGTAGTCGGGTGAAAGTCCGCGGGTGAAGACCCACATGGAATTTTCATCACCCGTCCAACCGTGGATCATGACCAGCAGGCGCGGATTCTCCGATTGCGAAGGGCGGACGCGCAGCATCCGGTCGTTGAAGTTGATGAGTTCGGTGTCAGTCGCGGTTTGCATGTTTTACGATCCAATCCAATCCAAATAGGACGAGGAAAATCAAGGCTATCGGTACGAATGCGCCCAGCAGGCAGAGAAATCCACTGACTGCTGCGCCAAAGCCATAAATTGCCCAGATCAAACCAATCCCAACAATAAACAGCAAAAGAAACGCGCCGATCAGGATGCGCACATTGGTGTCTTTCATGTATTTGCGAAGGTCGCGGGTCATCAATTTTTTCCAAAAATCTTCCTGCCAAGGCGGGCCCGCCAGGCGACAGCGCGTTTGATCTGTGGCAGGACTTCCTCCAACGCATCCTCGCCGAGTTGCGCCACCTCGGCAACCACCACCTGATCGAGGAGGCTGAGGTGATGCACCTTCGGGCGGACGATCACCTCGGGCTTGTCTATTTCGAGGCGCAGGTGCGAGAGGGTGCGGCTGGAAACATCCACCGAGCGCAGGAAGATATCGAGGGATTGTGCGAGGGAAATGCGGGCCAGGCGATCTGTAATTGACTTCGGGAAGATGCCGGGGATGGGAATGCTGTATCCGCGCACGGGGATGTCGATGGGGTCATTCAACACCACTGCCACTATAGGCAGGTTAGGTGACAACATCCGTGCTGCCGTCACAGGGACAGGGTTCAACACGCCGCCATCCACCAGGTCCCAGCCGTTCAAGCGCTGGACGGGGAATATGCCCGGCAGGGCAATCGTGGCAAGGACGGCATCCTTTAATTTTCCTTCCGTCAGAAAAACCTCCCTGCCGCTGTTGATATCCACTGCCGTCACCGCACAAGGGATGTTTGCATCCGCGAAGGTTTTTTCACCGACAGCGTTATCCAGCATTTTTCGCACGCCAGCCATGCCAAGCAGGGACGGTCCATCCTGCGGGGCGCGCCCGTATAAATGGGCTTGATCCGTCGATTCAAAGATGGCTTGGATCTCGTTTGGAGAATATCCGATGGCGTATAAAACCGCCACCAAGCCGCCATAACTTGTGCCTGCGACCGAGCGAATTTTGTATCCTTCTTTTTCAAGCCGGCGGAGTACGCCGATATGTGCGTTGCCTTTGGCGCCGCCTCCGCCCAATGCCAGTGTGATATCCATTCTTTCCTTTCAATGCCTTTCTGATTCCCTTTTATAGACACGACTGATAGCGGGGATTATACCTTTCAGTTTTTTACGAATTACGAATTAGGAGTTGTCCGGGTCACGGATCAACCAGACCGCCATGCCTGCCCCCACGAACGCGGCCAGGATCAGTACCACCACCAAGACCCGCGAGGAAGCGGGGCTGGAGGCAGCCGCCACAGCGATTTCCAAGGTTGGGGAAACAGAAACCTGCACAGGGGTGGATGAAGCGGAAAATGTCGCAGTTGGCGCGGCTGTTTCAGCGGGGAGGGATGTCTGGGTGATTTGCGCGGCTACGGGTGCGGGTTGAGTCGCGGCTTTCAGCACGAGCAACTCCTGCCCTGGGTATACGACCATCTCTTCACCGAGGTTGTTCAACGCCTGAATATTCTTGATGGTCGTGCCATATTCGATTGCAATGCTCCACAGGGACTGACCGTATTGCACCTTATGAACTACATCCCCCTCCGGGCGCGCGGTGCTGACTGCCACAGGGACCATGAACTGGCTCACCCCGGCTGAGTCACCTGCCCCGCTCGGAACACTGGTGAGGATGGTCGAAGCGGTGTTTTGCATTTGTCCGTTGCCCGTTGCCGCAGCAGTATCCACGGCGTAATAAAAAGCGTTGTTCGCACCCTGCGAAATGCCCGCGCCGATGTGCGTGAAATTCCCCGAGAGCATGGTATTCATGTGTGCGGCATCCTGCCAGCCCGGCGGGACTCCGTTCCATTCAAGATAGCCGTTGCTGTACAAAATATTCTCGGCGCGAAAACCGCCGAGTGAGAGGTCGCCTGCCAGCGGAAAACCCAGCGAGAGTAATTGCTGGGTATACGTAATGCCGCCCGGGCGCGTGTGCGTCACGTTGCCCGTCGCCGCCATATAATCCGCTTGCGATTGGGCGGACTGGTTCAGAATAGGGTGGTTTGCCAATGCAGGCAGTCCATTGGTAGCCCGCAGGTTGTTCACGGCTGCGATCAACTGGCCGGGCGTGGAAATCTGTTCGTAGTACGGGCGCGCGGATACGTCCCTGGGCTGGGAAAGGCTCAACACAAAACCAAACAGCGCGAACCAAGGTATTAAGTTAATGTGCTTTCTCATAGAGTGTCTCCAACCTTCGATTTCGATCAATCAGTTTGATGAAAACAGCCTTGAATATGTGAGTCCACTGCAAAAACCAATTAAACTCGAAGGCACCAAGGAAGGTATCACCGCAGTAAACCGTGGAGTCTGTAGCAACGCAAAGATTCTGCCACGGATTTCACGGATTTTCGCAGACTGAATTCAAAAATCCGTGATAATCTGTGGCAAAAGACTTCTACCACGTTTAGGTGCAGCCCTACCCCAAGGAACACCAAGTAAGCGCCTTTCATTATTAACCTTCGTGTACTTCGTGTCCTCGCGCCCTGCGGGTTGTGTTTGAAGACCTTTTTGCAGTGGGGTCCTATGTTCAACGTCAATAATTCAAGGAGGTTTATACAGCCACTTGAGGTAACAGGATATCCAGCGCGCTTACCAATGCGTTAATATCTTCCTGTGTATTGTACCCCTGCACCGAAATGCGGATAAATTGCCTGTCCTGCCATTGGATCAGGGGTACTTCTATTTTATACTCGTCGTACAAACGAGACTTTAGGGTCACAAGGTCTGATGGAGGCAGTGGAGCAATTCCCATCTGGCTGTAAAAGTCAGAATCAAGCGGATACGCTGGTGACAATTGGGTCAGATCACAAATTCGCTTAATCGCCTGGTGAAGCAACAAATTGCATTGACGGCGAACATTATCCCAATCGTGGTCATTCATAAATTGGATGGCATCCGGGACAGTCAGATATGCGGCCGGGTCTTTCGTGCCGGTCCATTGTTGGTAATCAACAAAACGGGAACCTGTGGCAATACCAGGGGCAGCATGGTAGCCCCAACTCACAATCAGCGGTTCTATTAGAGCTTGTACCTTACGCCGGACATACAGAAAGGCTGAGCCCTTGACGTTCATGAGCCATTTGTGAGTGTTCCCAAACACCACATCTGCATCGAGTTCCTGAAGATCAAGTGGAATTTGACCAAGTGAGTGCGCTGCGTCTATGATGGTCAAAATTCCGGCCCGACCTGCTCTCCGACATATTTCCTTGACTGGCAGGCGCAGGGCAGTCGGCGAAGTGATGTGGCTGAGATAAATTACTTTCGTGCGCGGCGTGACGCCCTGCCAGAATCGCTCAACGATTTCAGCCTCGGAACGGGCGGGCAGCGGAATCGGCTGGTGAATATAAATTGCGCCGTTTTTTCCGCATACGAATTCCCAGGTGTAATCACATGCGCCGTATTCATGGTCTGTTGTCAGAATCTCATCCCCTGGTTTGAGCTGGAGAGAGCGGGCAACAATATTCACGCCATGCGTTGCGTTGGGAATGTAAACCAAGTCATTCGCGTCGGCATTTAGATACTCGCCGAGAACCGCGCGAGATTCATGCAGAAGCGCAGGGAGCTCTCGACCTAGAAATAAGACCGGCTGACGCTCCAACCGCAGCTGCCAATTTTGGCAGGCTTCAAACACAGGTCTAGGCGTTGATCCAAAAGAGCCATGATTGAGAAAAACAACGTTGGGGTCCAGGAGAAAGCATTCTTTTAAGGATGACATAAGGCAATTCTAATGGATGTCTTTCAAATGAGTTGAGGGATGGAGCGTCCCGAAGGTTTTCTCGCAGATTTTGGCCGTTTTCCAGACCTTCGGGACGGTTGATTCAAAAATACAAAGACCACCATCATGGGTTTCAATCCACGCTCCCAATGAAGGGAGCGACCATTCCCGTACCGCGCAACGATCAGGTTCGGGATGTTTCAATCCACGCTCCCAATGAAGGGAGCGACCTGCGTTGTTTGGCTATACGGGTATTAGTTATGGCGTTTCAATCCACGCTCCCAATGAAGGGAGCGACGCGTGTCCGCCGGCTGTGGTTTGCGCGGTGGCGTTGTTTCAATCCACGCTCCCAATGAAGGGAGCGACAGGCGCGGACTTTATCGCCCGTATTTTATCAGGCGTTTCAATCCACGCTCCCAATGAAGGGAGCGACAACCAAGACCGATGCTGATGCTTCTAAAGAAGATGTTTCAATCCACGCTCCCAATGAAGGGAGCGACGCGTGACCTTCATGGTGTGGGTTATCTCCCCAAAGTTTCAATCCACGCTCCCAATGAAGGGAGCGACCTCTGCAAAAGAGGATGGACATCATGACTGGAGTGTTTCAATCCACGCTCCCAATGAAGGGAGCGACGTTCCGGTGTCCATGTTGGTGCAAGCGTAACTTGTTTCAATCCACGCTCCCAATGAAGGGAGCGACCGCGCCGCAGACCGATGGTGACGGGTTCGCGCATGTTTCAATCCACGCTCCCAATGAAGGGAGCGACCCATAATTGCTTCGCCGTGGTGGTGATGCCCATGTTTCAATCCACGCTCCCAATGAAGGGAGCGACGCCATGTTCAACATGGCTTCGGTTGCCTGCGGAAGTTTCAATCCACGCTCCCAATGAAGGGAGCGACGACTTCAAAGTGGAATTTGTTCCGCTCCCCGCAGTTTCAATCCACGCTCCCAATGAAGGGAGCGACTTCGTAGCGGCATCAACAGGCACGCTCGAAAGCGTGTTTCAATCCACGCTCCCAATGAAGGGAGCGACCAGGAAACCGTGACCACGCGGTATTCAGTTGACCTGTTTCAATCCACGCTCCCAATGAAGGGAGCGACTTAACAGAGGCGTCGCGTCTATGATTGGTTCGCTGTTTCAATCCACGCTCCCAATGAAGGGAGCGACTAACAGAGGCGTCGCGTCTATGATTGGTTCGCTGTTTCAATCCACGCTCCCAATGAAGGGAGCGATATGCCGATTATGGCTTACGAATTGATAGGCAATGTTTCAATCCACGCTCCCAATGAAGGGAGCGACTTTGAAGATAAAATATACCGCTTGGCTGGTAAAGTTTCAATCCACGCTCCCAATGAAGGGAGCGACACCTGAGTGCCGAAATAGTATTGCCACAATCGCAGTTTCAATCCACGCTCCCAATGAAGGGAGCGACCGCCGTCCAGGCCGATATGTTTGGCGAAGAATTTG